>DASPNB010000391.1:0-12498 GCA_035626755.1 Flavipsychrobacter sp. | reverse complement strand
GAGGGACAAGTAAGCGTAGCATTAGAAACAGTAACGCCTGCACCCACGAGAGCGCTGGCGAGCTGAGCAGCTGTTTTATTAGGAGAAACGGTCAACTGTGCGTTGGCCTGATGAAAAGAGCAAGCAGCTATAAGTACAGCGGCTGCGAAAATTTTAATAGTGTGTTTCATTGTTATTATGTTTTTTATTTCGTGTTATTAACTGCTTTTACTTCGCTTTTTGCAAAAGGGATGCGATAATTCTGACGATATGTGTCGCCATAAAACTCGATGAAGTAGTCGCCTTTCCGGAGGGACGAAACATCGATGCTATTGGCGTACCTGCCAGCAACAGTTTCGGAGGGGAGCTTCATGAGCTCGTTACCCTTTGTATCTACAATGCGCGCATTTAATTTGAATTCAGCGGACGGCCTGATTTGGAGCAAGATGTTGTCAGGATAAGCACGAGAGACGGTGTAATTGGCCGTTACAGCTTCTGTGGAGCCTTTCAGTTCCAGTGCGAGCGAACCTTTTACTGCTGCATCAGCGTTGGCTTGCTGTGCACTGGCGGTTAAACCAACGGCTAATAATAATGCCAAAAACGTTAATTTTTTGTTACTCATAATGCGTACGTTTAAATGATTAGAAAATAATATAAACCTATCCATAATGCGGGCGAAAATCAAGAAAACGAAAACATATTATTACTTACTACATAGAACGCATTGAATAATATCATTTTAACAGGAAGCGAAAATCTGAAGTAGTTTTGAATAAAGGAACCGAGAATGTTTTTAGTGTGAAAAAGACAGGTGTTTCGATTACGAAACCCTGGTCTTTTTTTGTGGTTAAGCAAGATAAATATATCCGGCCCCAGGTGAACTATTGAGAGATTATAAGCTGACGGTAGATCCCAACTCAATTGCCCATTGCTGTCCAAGTTGGTTCGTTTCTATTCAGCTTTCCTCTACGATTGTGGACAAATCTTGAGGCAATGGTGACATACAATAATTACTTCATCGCCCTCACTTCCTGCTTCCTTAGTGTTTGACAATAAATGCAACTGCCACCAACGCTGTAACGTTTTTTTACGCAACGCAATTCATCATGATACAGGCAAGAGCAGCATTGCATCTTCTTCTTACAACTGTTGTCCTTCATACTCAAATCAAATTGTGAACGGCAGTGATTCGTTTGTGCAACTATGATTCGCAATGCAGTGCTCTGCTACCAACGATTTGGCTAAAGCCTATGTTTTTCGTATCTTTGCATTCAATACAATCGGAACGATCACTTTTAGCTATTGAATTTTTCATTCTGTCTTTATAGTTTAATGATGTTCCAAAATAACGGGACTTACGTCCTTCATAAAAATCGGTTCTAGTCAACTGATAGATTACATGGTTTTGCAGGTGTATTTCATTGTTGAATATGCATCTATATATTTTAACCTCCCACCGGGATAAATTTTTTATTATGTCAAATACCCAAACCAACGCACAAATTCTAAAGCTAAACGATTCAGAAAAGAAAGAAATAGTATCCTTTCTTTCCACACATTTAGAAGAATATGGTGATTCAACGGAAGACATCGAGAAGGCTGTGAACTACGCGATGGGGCTGAACAGCTCCCCGGGGGGCCTGTTAGTAACTTCATGGGACAAGGAAGAACTGATAGGAGTGGCAGTGACCAACAAAACAGGAATGGATGGCTATATACCGCAGAATATCCTTGTATATATCGCTACACATAAAGAATACCGCGGTATCGGGGTAGGCAAGCAATTACTAGGGGAGATCATTGAACAGAGCGAAGGAGATATAGCGCTCCATGTAGAACCTGACAATCCGGCCAAAAGGCTATACGAGAGTTTCGGGTTTAATAACAAATACCTGGAAATGCGTTTAAAACGAAACAATTAACTATGGCATTCATTACACTAAACACCGAAAAACTTAAAGATAATTTTGACTACCTGAATGACAAGTTCCAACAAAATGGCATTGAGTGGTCGGTTGTTGCAAAAGTTCTTTGCGGGAACCGAAAATACCTGGAACATTTGATTGGCCTCGGCATCAATGAAATTTGTGACAGCAGAATTTCCAATTTGAAAATCATTAAGTCTATTGACCCTGGTATCCGAACGGTTTTTATTAAACCACCGGCTAAAAGAAATGCGGCCAAAATCGTCAAATATGCTGACGTTAGTTTTAACACGGAGTACGAGACCATAAAAGCTCTTTCTGAAGAAGCGATAAAACAGCAAAGGCTGCATAAAGTAGTTATAATGATAGAGCTTGGCGAGCTCCGGGAAGGCGTTATGCGTGGACAATTTATCGAATTCTATTCAAATGTCTTCCAGCTTCCGGGGATTGAGGTTATTGGTATTGGCACCAATCTTACGTGTATGTACGGAGTATTGCCCAATCACGATAAGCTGATACAGTTGTGCCTATATAAGCAGTTGATCGAAGCCAGATTTGACAAGATAATACCCTATATATCCGGCGGCGCCTCGGTTACAATTCCTTTAATAGATAAAGGTTTACTTCCCAAAGGTGTCAATCACTTCAGGGTTGGTGAAACTTTGTTTCTTGGAACTGACGTGTACAATAGCAAGCCATTCCAGCAAATGCATAATGACGCCTTCAAACTCTACGCAGAAATCATAGAATTAAACGAAAAGCCTATTATACCAACCGGCGAGCTAGGACAAAATCTTGCCGGGCACACTCACTCCTTTGATGAGAATCTTTTGGGGGCATCTTCGCTACGGGCAATTGTTGATGTAGGATTACTGGACGTAGAGGAGGGACACATAAAGCCTGTGGCCAAGAATATGCACATTGCCGGAGCAAGTTCAGATATGATCGTGATCGATCTTGGCAGCAATCCCCGGAACTTGAAAGTTGGCGATCTAATCGAATTTAGTTTGGACTATATGGGCCTACTGCGACTAATGAATTCAGATTATATCGAGAAGCGATTTGAAAGCGAATTGAGTGTTTACAGCTTAGATGCAACAATGGAAGTTGCCGAGGACAATAGAAAAATAGCGTAGCCATGAATAGCATACTCATTCAAAAATACTGGGATAACACGATCTATGACTATGTAATCGCTTGCGGGATCATCCTTTTGTCATTTGTTGCCATACGAATATTCCGCCTCCTGATTCTAATGAGACTAGGAGCGATAGCTCTAAGATCAAAAACAACGTGGGACGATTTCCTGGTGGAACTTATCAAGAAATCAGTCGTCCCATCCCTGTACGTAGTGAGTGCATATGTAACTATCACGTCGCTCAGTCTTTCACCAAAGGTCAGGACCGTGCTGCATGCACTGTTTATTATTGCCATCACCTTTTTTGTTATCAGGATCATCAGCTCTGCCTTCAAAAAGTTCGTTTATTCATTTATTAAACGGCAGGAGAACGGAGACCTTAAGGAAAAACAGGCAAGCGGACTAATACTGATAGTGAACTGCGTTATCTGGGTGATGGGCATTGTTTTCCTGATAGACAACATGGGGTATAATGTTACAACGATTGTTGCAGGGCTTGGGATAGGCGGTATCGCTATCGCGCTTGCTGCCCAGGCAATTTTAGGCGACCTGTTCAGCTACTTTGTGATATTTTTTGACAGGCCCTTCGAGATCGGCGATTTCATTGTAATAGATGACAAGGCCGGCATAGTGGAGTATATCGGATTAAAAACCACACGGATTAAAACTCTCAATGGCGAACAGTTAGTATGCTCAAATACTGACCTTACTAACTCGCGTCTGCATAATTACAAAAGATTGCAAAAGAGACGCGTTGTCTTCTCCCTGGGCGTTACGTACCAGACTCCGCACGAAGTCCTTTCGGCAATTCCCGGACTGGTGAAAGAAATAATTCAGTCCAAAGAACTGGTGGAATATGACCGCGGACACTTTTCGGGGTATGGTGATTTTAGCCTGAATTTTGAGTTTGTTTACTTCGTCGCTGATTCAGAATACAATGTGTATATGGATAAACAGCAGGCCATTTTCCTGGATATTTTTTCTGCATTTGAACGTAAGGGGATCGAGTTTGCCTATCCAACCCAAACACTGTATATACAGCCGGACAACTCACTTTCACCAAAGGTTTCAACCAGTTAACCGGCCAGGCAAACGCCTCCCCGTCCTGCACATGATAAGTAACGCGGTTGCTCTAGAAACTGAGGTGTCTTATTTCTTCAATACTACAGCTTTCGCGTTTTATCCTGCTCGTTGTAATGAATCGAGTACAAATCAGTTCGTCTGTCATCCCAGGTTTGAACACTGCCGATCTCACGGTTGCGTTTGAGCAGATCCATATCAAGGTCCTGGGTAATAACTGTTTCGGCATTAGGGATGGCTTCTGAAGCAATACCCTCCCTGTGAAACTCAGAATCGGAAGGTGTCAGGATAGCCGATTGCGAAAAATGTACATCCAGGTTGTCCACTTCAGGCAGATTGCCGACACACCCTGTTATTATGGTGTATACCTGATTTTCTATCGCTCTTGCATGAGCACAGTAACGAACGCGCAGATACGCCCTCCTGTCATCAGTATTAAAGGGCACAAATATCATTTCGGCGCCTTTATTGCGGGCGATCCTTGAGAGCTCAGGGAACTCGATATCATAGCATATCAAAATAGATATTTTGCCGCAATCTGTATCAAAGGCCTTTACTTCATTCCCCGGCTTTACGCCCCACCATTTCCGCTCATGAGGAGTGATATGGATCTTATACTGCTTGTCAATTGTTCCGTCGCGCCTGAATAAATATGAAATATTATACAGATCGCCATCCTCAACGGTTAAATGCGAACCACAATGATATTTATATTATACTTAATAGCTAAAGACGAGAAAAGTTCAACATACCTATCAGTAAATTGTGCCAGTTGCCTCACCGCTTCACTTGGATACTTCTTGGGAAGAAATGTCAGCAGCTGCATAGTAAACATCTCAGGAAATATTACGAAATCACTCCGGTAATCAGAAGCGACATCTACGAAGTACTCACAATGCCTTGCGAACTCATCAAAACTTTCGATCATTCTCATTTGATACTGGACAGCACATACCCGGACATAAGGTGAGTGTCTTTTGCGTTTGTCAGTCTTTTCATTGTAGAGTAAATTGGACCATTCAAGAAAAGTAGCATACCCACAAGATTCGAGATCATTGGGTAAATAATCCGGCAATATTCTCTTGAGCGTAAAGCCATTAGAAAGCTGGGCGGTAAGTACGGGGTCAAATATCCTCCTGTCCATTACCATTTCCACATATCTTTCGATGTCCATCTCATCTTTATACTTATAGTAGTTGGGTAGCCTTCCCCCAATGCTGATACGTTTAAGGTTTTTAGCTTTTGCAAGGTTTTTCCTGGCCTCATAAAGCCGTCGTGACAACTTCATTGCCCTGAATCCGGGATCGACCATAATTTCAGCTCCATATAAAGTGTCGCCGTTAGGGTCATGGTTAGTGAAGAATCCCCTGTCTGTTAATTCTGCCCAGGTTGACGTTTCGGAATAGTTACTGAAGTCTATTATCAGGCAACAGCATGAGGCAATTATTTTACGCTTATACTCGATACAAAACTGCCCTTCGGGAAAAATAGACATTATACTCAAGAACTGCTCTTTCGACCACGGTTTCATTTCAGGAAAACATGCTTCCTGGAGTTTTACAATTCTATTATAATCATTAGGCGTTAACTGCCTAAGCTTTACTTTATTTTCTATTATCTTCTGATCCATAGTGTCTTTAGTTTTTTGGTGCAAATGAATTGTGCCAGATGTCAACACAGGCTGAGCTTCTAAATGCGGCACCCTTCAAGATCATCGCAAATAATATTCTGAAGGCTTTACGCACAATACTGCAGTATCGATGTTATTTATTAAGCGTTGGGCATAGTTGCCATAAAAAAGCTGTTTGAAATTCCTCCTTGTTGACGCTGTAATGACGATCAGATCCGTCGATATTTTTCTGCCTGTCTTCAGAATATTACCAGCAATGTCCCTGCCAAAATGCAGTTCGTAGGAATTGGGTATTTTTTCCCTGTCGAGTTTTTGCTCAACAGTTGCTAAAAGCCGCCTTACGGCATTAAACTGACCTGCATCCTCTGTCCTAAGAGCTCCTACTAAGTGTACCGATGCCTTATTTCTATTGATAAGCAACTTTGCTACCTGAAACTTCTCCAAGGCACTGATAACCGGCCTTACAGGAAAAAGTATCTTTTTAAAAGCGTTTACTTTAGTTTCCCCCGGAATAGTAAGCACGGGACAGGGAGCACATTTTAATATTTTGTAGGGCAGACTGTCAACTATAAAGCAACTTTTGAATTTCTGAGGATCTGTGCCTACGACGAGAATATCGCAATTCAACTCCCTGGCCTTGCCGCACACCGAAGATACTATCCCGGCTATCTCATAATGTGCCATGCAATTGATGCCGTGATTGCGCTGAATGGATGAGACATAATTATTCAAATTGTCAATATCACCCTGGATCATCTCATGAGATATAGATAAAACAGGAGCCTGTACTCCTGCAGTAGGAAAAATATATTGCTTATCCAAGACCTGTACCAGATGGAGTGTAGCCCGGTGACGTTTACACATCCCAATAGCCGATTCGACTGCATTCAAAGATGCATCGGAATAATCGAGGTAAACCAGAATATTATCAATTTTCTTTGCCATACTTAA
Organism: Flavipsychrobacter sp.; assembly: GCA_035626755.1. Lineage (GTDB taxonomy): Bacteria > Bacteroidota > Bacteroidia > Chitinophagales > Chitinophagaceae > MKUN01. The sequence goes on along the minus strand of DASPNB010000391.1, from coordinate 5,795 downwards.
GGTTTTTAGAAGTGAAGAATAAAAAGGAGTACAGATCAGCTGTATTGTAGCTGGGGATGGATTATAGTTACTCCGGAAGTAATAATATACGATTTTTCCCTGGGTTTACCAAATAATCATCTTGATAAGACACAATGAACAATAGCGATTTTTTTTATTGATAAGGTTGGAGAACTGGCAATAATTGAGGCGACTTACACCAGGAATAAATGTATGGACATGATCTTTATCCAACCTATTTTCTAATAAAGGAACACCCATCCGGCCCTTCTTAAAGACGGCTATATAGCGGCGTAAAAAAACGCCATAACCTAACCGGCACTTTTGAAGTTCAATATATCTATCATGAGATTAAAAGCGTCCAGTGAAGCGCCTCCCAATTTAAACGGCTTTACAATATAGCCCGATATACCTAATCTCTCTGCTGCCTGCCTATCTACTTTTGCGTCGGAGGTAGTGATCACAAAGCATTTCAGGTTTTTCAGGTCAGGGTTACTTCGTATCCTTTCCAGTAGCTCAAAACCATTCATTTTAGGCATGTTAATGTCAATAAGAACCACGTCCGGCAGTTCTTTAAGGCCAAAAGTGCCCCTATTGCTTAAAGACTTCAACGCCTCCTCGCCATTTCCAGCAGTATCTAATGAGTATACAACATTTAGCTTGTCCAACGAACGTTTTATATCCATTGCATCTAAAGTGTCATCCTCTACAAGTAAAATATCTATTGGTTTCATTGCTGATCTTTTGGCCAGGTGAACGAAAAGGTTGTTCCTTCCCCGATTGTAGATATAACTTTTATTGCCTGCTTCTTACCGTCAAGTATCTTTTTCACAATAGCCAGACCTACACCAGTACTTTCAAAACTATCTTTTTCCCTGAGAGTTTGAAATATTGTAAATATACGATGATAGTGATTAGCAGCAATGCCGATGCCATTATCTTTAACAGAAAACTCAAACTTATCAGGGTATTCCTGACTATACACTGAAATCTCGGGATGTGATTTGTCATTATATTTCACAGCATTGCTGATCAAATTTGAAAACACCTGAAATAACAGTATTTTCTCTGTGTTCACGGTGGGAAGTTTGCCGATCTTAGCCCTAAGATTTTTATTGCTTACACCCTCAATTATTTCCTCTACCAGTTCATTTACGTCGACTTTCTCCTTTTCAGCTGCCTCCTTATCTATTCTAGCATAAGTCAGCAATCCTTCAATTAAGTTCTCCGCCCTGTATATTCTACCTTTAATGAGGTTTATGTACTCTAAGACCTTAGCACTTAGCTCCTGACCGTGATCTTCTTCTATCCAGCTAATTACATTGCTAATACCTCTCAGCGGACTTTTCATGTCATGAGAAACAATGTGTGCAAACTGATCAAGTTCCTGATTTTGCCTTTCTAACAAGGCAATATTCTTTGACAATTCTTCAGCCATAATATTAAGAGAGCGTCCCAAAGAGTTCAATTCATCTTTACCCAGTGATTCGATCTTGGAATTATAGTTGCCTCGCGCAATGTTCTCTGCAAATGATGTCATCTGCTTGATACGACTGGATATACGCCTTACAAGAATTACAATTATCAACAGACCAATTATGATAGAGATAATGGTAAGAAAATAGGCGATAGCTTTAGTACGATCTACGACCCTATTTAACTCAGCTTCCCGTTTGTTGCGCAACTGATACTCGAATGCAACAAAATTTTTCAATTTACTATCAAGCTTACGTTGCAAGCTCTCCTCCTTACCGGAAGCAAAATCATACTTGTAAATCCTGTTAAACTCTTCAATACTCTTGCTATTGACGGACGAAAGTGATTTTGCCACTTTCAGAGGCTCCATGTAATCGTCAGTCCATTTTGCATACAAAAGCTTTATCTCTTCCAGCAGCCTGATCTGCGAGGTGTCGGTCACAATTGTTGGCAACTCTTTAAGTATTTCGTCATTGTCTTTATTTGCCGCTTCGTATGTTTCAATAAAAACTCCCTTGCCAGTAAGTGAATAGCCTTGCAAACCGCTAACCATTGAAAGCATATTGCGCTGAAGCCGGGTGGTATTTTTTACTACTTCGGTCGATCTAGAAAAGAACTCCCTGTTGCGGTCGATAATTTCTGACAGCCTGTAGTCGTTATAGGTAGTTATCGAAGATAATACCAGGATGAAGACAAAAGTGAGAAATATGGAGTGCGCTATTTTCATTTCATTCAAGATAAACAATTACGAAAGAGTAATGAATAGCTGTTGGCATTTTTGCGTACCGTTCTACTGTATTTCCAGATCTATTCCCCTACTGACCTATTCAACCTAATGCAGCGCATTAGGTGTCAGCTAAAGATCAAAATGATCACTTGGAGTTCGTCCGCCTTCGCCCTCGTGCTGTTCCGGATAAATTATCATAATACTGTTGCCACTGAAGTAACGACTAAGGTAATCATGAATCCGTTCAGTCATTGGCAAGTAAGACAGATAGCCTTTGCGAGATGAAATAATAATAAAAAGGTCGTTCTCCTTTATTTCCCGGCTGAATATCAGGAACTCTTCCCAGTTGCTGAATTCGCTAAAAGCTATCTCCAACGAGGCCTCCTTGGCCTCATTCAAGCGTGTCAACTCGCTAATCCCCTCCTTATCGCCATAAATAACCAGCGGGTGGCCAGTTTCCCTTGCAATAGTATATACCTTATTGAACCAATGAGCAAAACCTTTCTCGTATTGCGCGTTTGCCGGCATGACAACAACAAGCCTCTTAATAGTATTAATAGGCTGGACTGCCTTGTAAACATAAATGTTTACAAAAGACTTTTGTACGACCTCTTCTACTACATTGCCCAGAAAGGACGCACCATTATGACGATGAAGGCCAATGATGACATCAGTAACCCTATATTCCTTGATAGTATAAATAATGCCGTTGCTGATGTTTAGATCAAAGCGACTAAGTGGCGTGATAACATTATCAGAAGAGGCAGCACGTCGAATTGCGTTGTCGAGCATTTTCTTCTCTTCTGTGACATCGGCGTTGTTTCTTTCATCACTTATCACGTGGAGTGCGTAGACGGGTATATCTACTTTAGGAGGCAGAAGTGTAAATGCAACATCAACCAATTCACTGACGGTGTCCGGGTAAGCCAGGGATACTAATACCTTATCGGTATTCCCGTTTTTATCCAAGTTTGTCTTCGATCCCTCTGCCATCGCCAGTTTCCGGGAAGCTTTTTCAACTGTTAATGACGAGATAGTACAGGTGACGAGTATCATAAGTATGGCTCCGTTGAGCACATCTTCATTTAAGAGACGGATAGGTTCACCGGTTGAACTTTCGCCAAGGATTATATTATATCCAACCAATACAATAGCAAGTGTGGCACCAACTCTGGCACTGCTTAGCCCAAAAATCATCTGGCGTTCTACATTGCTAAGCCTAAAGGTGCGCTGCGTCAGCCAGGCACTGATGAATTTTGAAAGCAAAGCAATAATAATCATTACTGCCGCTACCTCTAAAGCACCTATACCCTTGAATAACACACGGAAATCTATGAGCATACCAACGCCTATAAGAAAAAATGGTATGAATATGGCATTACCAACAAATTCTATCCTGTTCATCAATGCTGATGTATGAGGTATGAATCTGTTAAGTGCCAATCCGGAAAGGAAAGCTCCAATGATAGCTTCAAGACCAGCTGCCTCAGCAAGGAATGAACCGAGAAAAACCATGGCCAGCACAAAAATGTACTGCGATACGCTATCGCTAAAATGCTTAAAAAACCAGCGTGCTATTAAAGGGAATACAAAAAAAACAATCGCTCCGAATATCATAGACGAAATAGCGAGCCTTATCCAGAATGCTGAACCTATATTACCTTGAGTTATACCAATGATCGTAGCCAGTACAAGCAGCGCAAGTATATCTGTAATAATGGTTCCTCCTATGGCCATAGTCACCGAACGAATGCGGGCTACGCCATACTTGCTGGCAATGGGATAGGCGAGTAAAGTATGCGATGATAACAGACTGGCGAGAAGTATGGCTGACGGAGCACTAAAACCGATAATATAGTAAGCTGCTAGGCTACCTGTAATCATTGGCACTATGAAGGTAAACAGGCCGAAGACAAAACTTGTGAGCCTGTTCTTTCTAAATTCCTCCAAGTCTATCTCAAGCCCTGCAGTGAACATAATATATAAAAGCCCTACAGTGCCAAAAAGCACAATGCTGCTATCTCTTAAGAGTAAATTAAGCCCATAGGGACCTATAACAATCCCTGCTAAAATGAGACCAATAATATGGGGTATACGCAGCCTGTTCAGTAGCAGAGGCATGAACAAAATGATGAAGAGCACCAACGAAAAAATGATGACCGGGTTCTTAAGCGGGAGCGAAAAGTCTAGCGCGGACAGTAGTATCATGGCTTCAGGAATTAGGAATGCTTCTTCTCAAGTTGAAGATTAAATACCGTCCGGCAGTTATCCGGTCTATCTATTGTCCGAATACCCTCCATGCGGCCTTCACCGCTTAACTGCAGTCGAATCTGCATGATGGTAGTTTTAGCCGGGTCAGACTCATAACTTTGCGAAATCAGCTTCAAAGCATTGGCTTCAAAGCTGCCTGTATATATACGAACAATCGTCTTATTGACAACAACTTTAGCAATAATTGCCCTACCGCGATAGGCTATCTCCCATTGTTCTGTTTTTGTATCGCCAATTGCGCTTCCGGGGCAATCAGTTTCTATACATTGCATCTTCACGTCCCACCGCCCTGCTATCTCCGGATGGTGTATAAAAGCTGTATCATGCCTGACACTATCAAGTGATTCTTCACGAGCTTGTAATGCTTCCTCTTTAAGTTGAAGTTCCTTTTCTTTTGCCAAAAGAAGCTGTTCTTTTTTATCGAGTTCGCTAGTTCTTTTTTTTATTTCACGTTCGCGCTGACCTATATCACAGCCTGTGAAAGTGAGCAAAAAAACTAATGATAAAAACAGGTAGCATCTCATGTCAGCGGTTTTTATGAAAGATCCCGATAAGGTTTTAATTTACCAATGTAGGATGGCTTTATGAAATTTATTATATGGATATGTACTTTATACTGTGTGTGATGTTCTTACATGAATCGATAAATTCAACGTGCAACCAATCCAACCATTCTCATCTCCACATAAATGCATCAAGATCAAACACCGTCACTTCTTATACAGAAGGTGTGATCCTACCGCTTCAGTGCACACTCTATGACTTTCAGCGTACCGCGCCGGACAAGCCTTCCAGCTTGTCCGGCGCGGCCTTCTGAGAAACATAAGTGGTCCCACTAGGGGCTACGATACTAGACAGAGATGGACAAAATTGGTCTCAGATGGACTATGGGGAGGCAGGAAGCCGACTTTCCTGCCCGATTATCCATTGCTGTCAATTCTGTTCATTTGTGATCGGCTTTTCTCTACGAATCCCTTACGAAAATCCCAACGGGATTCGAACAACTACCTCTAACCAAACAGACGGGAAGCCCCCGCCTATCTTCTATGAAAAATACTGCATTACAAAGCGGCCGTGAGCGCAAGTGGGTTAACGATCTCTTTAGCCAGGAAATTCAGCTTTGTATCTGCGTCCTGCTCCTCGGCGAGAGTCAGTCTTAGTCTTTTGGCTATTGCGACGTGCCCCAGCATTTCAGCGTAGTGAGCTGCGGAGCCGTATCCGGATATTTCATAATGCTCAACCTTCTGGGCGCCGGCTATCAGCGTTGCATCCATTGCGTCGTCTGTGGCATCTTTAGCCATCACTTTGTCTCCCTCCTCCT
>DASPNB010000390.1:0-5886 GCA_035626755.1 Flavipsychrobacter sp. | reverse complement strand
GGTACTACGGAAGAACTTTGGTTCGCCAACTGGGACATTGGTGGTCCGTACTGGGGCAGGGGTGTACCCGCCAGCTATGACCGCTTCAACCCAAGCAACTACGTAGACAAATGGGACACCCCTATTATGATCGTACAGGGCGGCATCGACTACCGTGTACCTATAGAGCAGGGCCTTGAAGCCTTCCAGGCTGCTAAGCTAAAGGGACTCAAGAGCAAGCTTCTTTATCTACCCAACGAGAACCACTGGGTGCTGCATCCTCAAAACGCCATCGTTTGGCAGCGCGAGTTCTACAAATGGCTGAAAGAAACCCTTTAATATTAGGACAATTTATATAGTTGGAGTCCCGGGCACATCGCCCGGGATTTTTTGTAAAAAACTGTTCGTTTTTTGAACATTTTTGTAAAAAAACTGCAAAGAAGTTATCCACATAACCCTATGTAAATGATGGTTTTTTAGCACTACATTTATCACCTAAATCTCCCCATATGCTGAAAAAAATTGCTTTGGTGCTCTTTATAGCGCTGATCATTATTCAGTTTATACACCCCGCCAAGAACCTCGCCACCGAGCGGACGGGGCAGCATATAGAGGCCATTTACCCCGTCTCTGCTGATGTTCAGGCCGTTCTTTCCCGCGCCTGCTACGACTGCCACAGCGACAGCACCCGCTATCCCTGGTATAATAAGGTGCAGCCCATAGCCTGGTGGCTGGCCAACCATGTAGACGAGGGCAAGGGAGAACTGAACTTTTCGCAGTTCGGTACCTACAACGCTAAGAAGCAGAAACACAAGCTGGACGAGGTTTCCGAGATGGTGAGAGAAGGCCATATGCCACTTGACAGCTACAAGTGGCTGCACAGCGACGCAGAGCTTACACCCGAAGAAATAAAATTAGTTTCAGACTGGGCAGACGGACTCCGAGCCCGGATTACAGAATAGACTATGCGTATTATCACATACAATGTAAATGGCATCAGGAGTGCCATCAATAAGGGTTTTGCAGAGTGGCTGAAGACAGACCCCGCAGATGTTATCTGTGTGCAGGAGACAAAGGCCATGAAAGAAAATGTTGACCATCTTGCTATTGAGGCCCTGGGTTACCATAGCTATTGGTACTCTGCTGAAAAGAAGGGTTATAGTGGCGTAGCTATATTCACCAGGAAAGTGCCCGATGCTATACACTACGGAAGCGGCATTATGCAAAGCGATGCTGAGGGCAGGGTAATACGTGTAGATTTTGGAGATATAAGCATAGTGAATGCATATTTTCCCAGTGGGACCTCTGGTGAGGAAAGGCAGATTTATAAGTATCAATGGTTGGACGAATTCTATGAATATCTCACGGCACTGAGGGCACAGCGGCCCAACCTAATTGTTTGCGGCGATTATAACATTGCACACAAAGAGATAGATATACATAACCCTAAAGGAAATAAAAAGACCTCAGGCTTCCTGCCGGAAGAACGCGCGTGGATGGATAAGTTTTTTGCCAACGGGTGGGTTGACGGTTTTCGTACGCTCAATCCAGACCCTCATCATTATAGCTGGTGGTCGGCCAGGTTTCCAACCGTGCGAGCGGAAAACAAAGGGTGGCGCATAGATTATATAAGTGTAACAGAACCGCTACGTGATAAGTTGAAAAGTACGTGCATCTACCCGGACGTGAAGCACTCAGACCATTGCCCGGTCTTTCTTGAATTGAATCTTTTGTAAAATAAAATAAGGGCCCTGGAAAGGGCCCTACTTACATATAGAGGATAAGAGAGAGCGTGTGGAGGCAGATAAAGGCGCTACTGAAAATGCAGCTAGCCAATACCGGCGGTGTTATACAAACTTTAAATAGTTACTGAAAGCGTTACGCAGGCAAGGATAGCAATGAACATGAGTATCTTGGTCATGATCTGCAGCCTGGTGGAGCTGAGGAGGTTTGCGTTGTTCATAAAAAATGGTTTGTGTTTTCAATTTTTTGTTTTGACTTCTTTTCTAGTGATAGGGTTCGTAGGTAGAGGTTTTTTATTTGTTTGCTTCGACATAACAAAGATGCGACGTGAAGACGCTCTTTCAAAGTTTTAAGGCTTTCTTAACGCCGGCTTAGGAAGCGGTTAACAAGCGCTTAAGAAGAGCAGTCTGCATTGACAATAGTAATAATAGTAAAAGGCCCGACTGGCGGGCCTTTTACTATTATATGAAATGCTTTAGAATTTAAAGTTGTAAGTAATACTTGGTATGATGGGGAAGATTGAAACCTGCTTTACTTTCACGTCAACACCATTGTTGACGTCCCCGCCTGTATCAAGATAGATGAAGTAAGGGTTTTGGCGGCTATATACATTATAGATAGAGAAAGCCCAGCTGCCTTCCCATTTTCTTTTCTTCGGTTTTTTGCGCTGTGGTTTGTAAACAGCAGAAAGATCGAGTCGATGGTAGGCAAAAACCCTGTATGCATTCAGTTCGCTAAACTGCTGTACTAAGGTGGCTTCAATAAAGTACAAGTTGGACGGTAAGGTAATGGCATTACCCGTGGCATAAATGAATACCCCCGAGAATGTCCATCTTTTACTTGCCTCATAAGATGCAACAACGGATAGGTCATGGCGCCTGTCGTATTTGGCGGGATAGCGGTTGCCATTGTTCAGGTCCGGAAACTTACGATATGTCCATGCGAGTGTATAGCCGATCCAGCCGGTGAATTTTCCGCGCGTTTTATTAATGAAAAATTCTGATCCATAAGCTTCACCGGTCCCAAACACATAATCCAGCTCAGGGTCAGTAAGGGAGCTTGGCAAATAGCCTGCACGGTATTCCACCTGGTTTTCCATCTTTTTATAATAGACTTCTACTGAGGTCTCTATCTTATTGTCCATCAGGTTCTGGAAGTAGCCCAATGAATACTGCCAGGCTGCCTGGGGTTGCACGCGCAGGGTACTCGGTACCCATATATCGGTAGGAAGGGTAGAGCCGTTATTGGACAGCAAGTGTATGTATTGATAGGACTTTGCCACGCTGGCCTTAAGTGAGCTTGCATCGCTGAACTGAAAGCGCAGGTTTAGACGTGGTTCGAGACCGCCATAGTTTTTTATCAATTGCCCCGGAGCGTAATAAGTGCTGTCTATCCTGGTTTTGTTTGCGTCATGTACATAGTCTGTATAAGGGCCAATTTGTCCGAACCAAGAGTAGCGTACACCGGCATTGATACGGAACCAGGGCGTCAGATCAAAGTCATCCATAATATAGGCGCCCGCTTCATGCGCGTACTTTATCATGGCCTCATCGGGGTTCAGCTTCACGGAGTCATTAAACTGGCCCGAGATCTGGTTGGGGATAAATTTATGATAGGTGTAAGACAGTCCGCCTTTTATGTGATGATTATTGGAAGTGTAGTAATCGAGATCGCTCTTAAGATTCCAGTCGCGTACCCCAGAAGACAATTTGAATACAGCGGTCTGAGCCTTGAAGGAAGATGCAAAATTATAATCGTTATAAACGAGCGTGGTATTCGTGAATATTTTGTTGCTAAAAAGGTGGTTCCACCTTAGTGTGGCGGTATTATTGCCCCAGGGTATATCAGCGCTAAAGTTGCCGCTTTCTCCCTGGAACTTAAACTTATCGAGACCAAGGTAGCCACTCAGGAATACCCTGTCTTTATCGGTGATATTATAGTTGGCTTTAAGGTTGGCATCATAGAAATAATAGCCAGAATTTTTGAAAGCACCTTTTACAAAAGGTTTGATAACGACATCTAAATAGGTGCGGCGGCCTGAAAGCATAAAAGAACCTTTGTCTTTCTTAATCGGTCCCTGCAGTGTAAGGCGAGAGGCTATCAGGCCGATACCACCTTCTGCATGATATTCTTTCATGTTACCATCCTTCATCGACACATCTACTACTGATGACAGGCGGCCGCCATAGTTGGCAGGCATACCGCCCTTTATAAGGGTGACGTTTTTAAGAGCGTCCGAGTTGAATACTGAGAAGAAACCAAAGAGGTGGCCGGTATTATAGACAACTGCATCATCCAGCAACACGAGGTTTTGATCGGGACCACCACCTCGTACGTAAAAGCCGGCATTACCTTCACCGGCAGACATTACACCAGGCATGAGCTGAAGGGTCTTTAAGATATCTGTTTCGCCGAATATTACCGGGAGCGTTTTGATCTTGTCAACAGACAAGCTGATGGTTCCCATCTCGGTAGTCTTAACATTGTCGTTTCCCCGCGAAGTTATTTCCACTTCTTCCAGCTTGGTTTGATTTTGCATCAAGACTTCGAAAGTCTTATCCTCTACGAGGTTGATAGTCTCCACGCGTGTCAGGAAGCCAACGTAGGAAATGGTAACCGTATAAGAGCCGGGAGGAACAGATACAGAATAAAAGCCGTAGCTATTGGTTTGTGCCCCTATTTTTAGTTCTTTTATAAAAAGAGTAGCTCCAATGATTGTCTCTCCGCTTTCCGAGTCCTTTACATAACCGCTCAATGTTACTTTCTTTTGAGCCAATGTCAGCAGAGGCATCAATAAAAAGATAAGGCCCAGGGAAAGTATTTTAGACGGGGTACTAATCATCCTTTGCATTGTTCTACTTGTCTTATTTTAGCGTATCTACTATTTCTCCTTGTTCCAACAGCTTTTTGCCGAAGTAGGGGTTCCTTATTTCTTTATAGCTGCTCAACCAATAAGCGCCTTTGTCATTAAATGCATTATTGGAGTACATGTGATATATGATTACATTCTTTAGTTCTGCTTTTTTCAGCAAACCATAAAGAGCAGACGAAATTACGCCGAAATGGAGTCGTTTACGTTCGCCTGTTTCATCGTAGAGCTTATCTATAGCCGCGGCCTCTCGTTGAATAGTATTGAGGTAGGGGACAATGCCTGTATCTGCTGTGCTATCGGCAAGTATGTGGCTGATGAGATCGGTGGCCTCAGCCGACAGTTCTCGTGGTGACTTTATGCCCGGCCCGGTTGGGGTGATCATGTCTTCCTTAAGGCTATAGTAATGATGGAGGAGGGACAACAGCTTCATCGTACCTGTTTCTCCTAGTTTGCTTTTTGCCTGGGTGCCGTTTTGGGCCAGAACGGTTTTGCTCTCTGTCCTCTCCGTGTCATTTTCACAGCTGCCTAAAGCAGTCGCGACACATAGTAAAACAATAGATACAAGGCGCATCCTCCGAAAAATTTATCCAAAAGTAAACTAAGCATCAATGCTACGCGCATTCATCGTAATTTTGCCGCCGTTATGCTTATTTCATTACAGAATATTTCATTTTCATTTGGTGCGAGGCCTATCCTTGAAGATGCCAGTTGGCAGATTGGTACAGGGGAGCGTATTGGTCTTGTGGGGAGCAATGGTGCCGGTAAATCAACCCTGCTGAGACTAATAACAGGCGCTTATACGTTAGATAAAGGCAGTTTTAATAAACCCAAAGATGTTACAATAGGTTTTTTTAACCAGGACCTATTAAGTTTTTCTACAGATAATTCCATCCTCTCCGTAGGTATGCAGGCTTTTGAGAAAGCCCATGAGATAGAGAAAGTAATGGAAGACATTCTGAAACAACTGGAGTGCAAACCTGATGATCATGACCTGTTGGATAAGTACAGCCATGCCCTTCACGATTTTGAAGTAGCGGGTGGTTATGAAATGGAGCACCGTACTGCTGAGGTTTTGGAAGGACTTGGTTTCTCTACGGCTGACCTGCAGCGTCCTTACAATACATTCAGCGGGGGATGGCGGATGCGCGTGCTACTGGCAAAGATGATGCTGCAAGCGCCCGACCTGCTGCTGTTAGATGAACCTACCAACCACCTTGACCTCCCTTCGATAGAATGGCTGGAGCGTTACCTGGTGGGTTATCCCGGTAGCGTAGTGATCGTATCGCATGATA
>DASPNB010000389.1:0-4959 GCA_035626755.1 Flavipsychrobacter sp. | reverse complement strand
TGCAACTACCTTGCCGTTCAGGGAAATGCCGATCACGAACAGTTTGCGTGCACCATCCATAGTCTCTTCCAGTGTATCAAAACTCAGGTCATAGTTGTTGCGCTGCGCCCAGCTCAGTAGTTTATTCTTGTAGTTGGTGTCTGTTTCTGCCAGTAGTTCTATATCTATGTATGGCTTAATCAGCTGTTTTAATATAAAGCTCCTGGTCTTGGTAAATCCCTGGTCCAGGTACACTGCACCTATCAGTGCTTCCAGTGCATTACCAAAAATGTGGCTTCTGCTCAGTCCGCGGTCGTTCTGGTTATACTGCACCATCTTCTGCAGGCCCATACGCATGGCTACGTTGTTCAGTGTTTCCCGCCGCACTATCCGCGATCGCAGTTCCGTCAGGTAGCCTTCCGGCTGGTAAGGATATTTTTTAAAGAGGTATTCCGCTACTATCGCACCCAGCATCGCATCACCCAGAAACTCCAGGCGCTCATTGTTCTGTGCCAGCTCTTCTATTTTCGAGCGGTGCATCAGCGCAAGCTGGTAGTAGGGCAAATGGTTAGGGGTAAAGCCAAGCAAATGCTCTAGCTGCGACACCAACTGTTTGTTGGGGGAAAAGAAATGAATGATTCGTGCAGTGAATCTGCGCAAGGCCTATTCCTCGTATTTTTTAAAGATAACAGAAGCATTGTGTCCGCCGAAGCCGAAGGTATTGCTCACTGCAGCACGTACAGTGCGCTTCTGCGCCTTGTGTAGTGTCAGGTTGAACCTCTCGTCTATCTGTGGGTCAGGCGTAAAGTGGTTAATGGTTGGAGGGATAATATCATGCATCACAGCTTTTATGCTGGCTACTGCTTCTATCGCACCCGCACCACCCAGCAGGTGTCCGGTCATCGACTTCGTAGAGCTGATGTTCAGCTTAAAGGCATGCTCGCCAAAAACTTTTTCTATCGCCACCAGCTCAGCTATATCACCAAGCGGAGTAGAGGTGCCGTGTACATTGATGTAATCAATGTCTTCCGGTTTCATATTCGCATCGTCCAGCACATTGCGCATTACGTTTATAACGCCCAGGCCTTCCGGGTGCGGGGCGGTCAGGTGGTAAGCGTCAGCGCTCATGCCGCCGCCGCACATTTCCGCCAGTATAGGTACGCCACGCTTCTTGGCATGTTCGTATTCTTCCAGTATTATTGCTGCTCCACCTTCTCCCAGCACAAAGCCATCTCTGTCTTTGTCAAAGGGGCGGCTTGCAGTTTTAGGATCATCATTGCGCTCACTGAGCGCTTTCATCGCATTGAATCCGCCTATTCCCGCTTCTGTTACCACCGCTTCAGAGCCACCGCATACTATCGCATCGGCTTTGCCTATACGTATGTAGTTGAAGGCGTCTATAAGTGCATTAGTGCTCGACGCACAAGCACTCACCGTTGCGAAATTCACGCCGCGGAAGCCGTACTTCATAGATATATGCCCGCTGGCTATATCCAATATCAGTTTAGGAATGAAGAATGGATTGAAGCGTGGGGTACCATCGCCGTCATTGAAGTTTTTCATCTCTTCTATGAAGGTGATCATCCCGCCTATGCCCGAGGCCCAGATAACGCCTACCCGGTCTTTGTTAATGCCTTCTCCGTTTATCCCGCTCTCTTCCACTGCTTGTGTGGCAGCTACCATAGCCAGTTGTGAGAAGCGGTCAAGTTTGCGGCCTTCTTTGCGGTCAAAGTGGTCTTCCACGTTGTAGCCTTTCAGCTCACACGCGAACTTGGTCTTGAACTTCGAAATGTCGAATTGTTTAATGAAATCGGCGCCCGATACCCCATTGACCAAGCCCTCCCAATATTCAGGTACGGAATTGCCCAGTGGTGTAAGGGCACCGATACCGGTAACGACAACGCGTTTGAACGGTAAATTCATTGAAACAATTTCAGTTACTAATTGTAGTGTAGAAAATTACTTTACGTGTTCTTCCAGGTAAGATATAGCCTGTCCAACTGTAGTGATGGTTTCGGCTTGTTCATCGGGAATAGAGATGTTGAACTCCTTTTCAAATTCCATGATAAGTTCTACTGTATCAAGGGAATCAGCACCCAGGTCGTTAGTAAAGCTGGCTTCCGGTGTAACCTCTGATTCGTCAACACCCAGTTTGTCCACGATGATCTTTTTAACGCGATTTGCAATTTCAGACATAGCTAATGCAATTTAATTTTATGCTGCAAAAATATACTTTTTGACAAAAAGGAAAAGGAATATTTGAGTTTGAGGAATAATACCTTTCCTATACCAAATATTAAGCACAGTTATATTTATAATGGGTTGCTGTTTACACGGTTTACGCGTTCTTCCACTATCTGTCCATCCCGCATCACCAGCGTCCTGTCGGTCATAGCTGCCATACTTTCATTATGAGTTATCATTATAAAGGTCTGTCCCGTTTTTTCTCTCAGTTCCAGGAAGAGGTCATGTATGTGTTGCGCATTGGCGCTGTCCAGGTTGCCTGTGGGTTCGTCTGCCATTACTATAGAGGGATGGTTCACCAGCGCTCTGGCTATTGCTACCCGCTGCTGCTCTCCCCCTGAGAGCTCCGAGGGTTTGTTATCCGGCCTGTGGCCCAGGCCTACGGTCTTTAGCATCTCGGCAGCCTTGCTCAGCGCTTCCTTTTTTCCCAGCCCGCTTATCCACAGGGGTATGGCCACGTTCTCTACAGCGGTAAACTCCGGCAGCAAATGATGGAACTGGAATACAAAGCCTATATGCTTGTTCCTGAATGCTGATTGTTTCTTTGCCGGCAGGCTGAATACATCTACACCGTTTATTTTCACAGTGCCGCTGTCAGGCCTGTCCAGCGCTCCCAGCAGGTGAAGCAAGGTTGTCTTGCCAGCCCCCGAAGGCCCTATCACCGATACGATCTCTCCCTTCTCTACGCTCAGGGAAACATTGTTGACTACGGTGATATTGGAATACTTTTTGAGGAGATTATTAGCTGCAAGCATCTGGTAAAAATAGTCAATTGCACAATTACTCGAACCTTGAGGCCCTGGCACAATATTTCGTTGATGCGTGCATTATTATTAGGGCACGGACTTTCATAACCCTCTTTTTTGAGTCATCGAGTCATTGAGTAATTGAGTCATTGAGAATTGTGCATAACATAAAGAAAAGAAAATTTGTTCTTTTTGATCTTAAGAGTACATTTGCCACAAATACGAATAAAAATAAAATTATCTTAATATGTTTTGGACCTTAGAATTAGCCTCACACTTGGAAGATGCTCCCTGGCCGGCCACAAAGGACGAACTGATCGACTATGCGATACGTTCTGGCGCGCCGCTCGAAGTGGTTGAGAACCTACAGGAATTGGACGACGAAGGAGAGATATACGAAGGCATCGAAGATATCTGGCCTGACTACCCAACACAGGAAGACTTCTTCTTCAATGAAGACGAGTATTGATCACGAACAAAAAAGAATTTACGTGTCCCATACCTTCAAGGTGTGGGACACTTTTTTTATATAAATACCTGTCTTTGCGAGGTGCGAACGAACTGAAGAGGAAGCAAAGAACAACAGCTGAAGTGCATCCCCCTTCGCGGGACACTGCGGCATCAGCACAGTCCTCCCCTCTCCATTTATGGAGAGGGGCTGGGGGTGAGGTGTTCCTTCCACTCATCCGGCGTCAACGCATCATCTACGCTGAACTCACCAATACGCGTCCTGCGCAACTCCTGCAGGTAAGCCCCGCAACCCAGCTCAGCGCCGAAGTCGTTCGCCAAAGAGCGTATATAAGTCCCCGTACTGCACACCACCCGGAAATGCACCTCAGGAAAATTGATAGCTGTTATCTCGAACTCTGATAGAGTAATGGTCCGCGCTTCCAGCACTATCTCCTTACCCGCACGTGCCATCTCGTACGCACGTTTACCATCTTTCTTTATTGCAGAGTGTATTGGCGGCACCTGTTGTATCTCGCCCGTGAATTGCCCGGTGGCATCCTTCACCATCTGCTCGGTGATGTTATCTAAAGGAACAAAATTTTCTGGCTCACTTTCCAGGTCATAGGTCGGCGTCGTTGCTCCCAGGTGGATGATACCGGTGTATTCCTTCACCATCTTCTGGTACTCACTTATCCGCTTGGTCATCTTTCCGGTGCAGCATATCAGCAATCCCGTTGCCAGTGGGTCCAGCGTCCCGGCATGACCTATCTTGGCCTTGCTCATATATTTCACCTTATTGATCGCCTGGAAGCTCGACCATTTATAAGGCTTGTCTATCAGTATTACCGCCCCCTCTTTCAATTCCTCCTTAGTGGGTAATTGCTTCATGGCGCAAAAGTAATAAAAACAAAAAGGCTCCTTTGTTTTAGCATGCTGTTCAGAAGTCAATTAATCCCTAATATTGCTGAAATTTCAAAAATGAAACCGGTAAACCTCCTGGCTATCTGCCTGCTATTGTCCTTCTTATCAATGGCACAATCAAATACTGTTTCCACTATTGCCGGTATTGGAGTGCAGGGCCACATGGGTGACGGCGGAGCTGCTACGGCGGCAAGGATCGATCATCCACGCAGGACACGTCTCGACTCCGCCGGTAACCTTTATTTTATGCAGTTCACTAATGTCATCAGGCGGGTGGACATGACTACTGGCATTATTAGCCATATTTCAGGAAACCATGCAACGGGCTTTGCTGGCGATGGTGGGTTGGCAACCAATGCTACCATGAATAGTGCACAAGACTTTGTAATAGACAGTGTGGGGAATATTTACATCGCCGACCGGTACAACTTCCGGATACGGAAAGTGGAAGCAGCAACGGGAATAATAAACACCGTTTTTGGTGACGGCCAGAATTTACATGCGGGCGATGGCGGACCAGCAGCCACCGCGTGTTTTAAATATCCAACAAGCCTTGCCTTCGATAGCCAGGGTAATCTCTATGTAGCTGGTGGTGACCGCATCCGTAAGATAGATCAAG
>DASPNB010000388.1:0-5865 GCA_035626755.1 Flavipsychrobacter sp. | reverse complement strand
GATTAACTCAATGACTCCTTTCGAGCGTAATAATCCTGATGTGATAGATGGTAGCCGCCGCAAGAGGATAGCCTCTGGCTGCGGTAAAGACATATCCGAGGTAAATGCCTTTATGAAACAGTTTGAACAAATGCGCCAGATGATGGGGCAAATGAACAAAATGAAGGGGATGATGCCGGGAATGGGAATGGGAATGCCTTTTGGCAAACGTTAGAAGAATTCAAATGTCAAAATATCGCCTGATGGAGACGCTCTCCCTCGCTGTTAAAATTTTGACTTTTGACTTTTTAATTTTTGATTTTTTCTTTATCTTCGCATCTCTAAAAATTTATTGTTAAACACAAATAATTTCTATTATTTATGTCAGTTAAAATCCGCCTGCAGCGTCATGGCTCAAAAAAACGCCCTTTCTACTTTATAGTAGTAGCAAACAGTGTAGCACCCCGCGATGGTAAATTCATCGAGAAACTGGGTACCTACAATCCACTTTCAATCCCCGCAACGGTACGCATCAGCCGCGAACGCGCACTGCATTGGTTGCAGAAAGGTGCACAACCAACCAACACAGTGCGTCGCATACTGTCTTTCAAAGGCGTACTGTACCTGAAGCACCTGATGCGTGGTGTGTCTCTTGGCCTTTTTGATGAGAAGACAGCCATGGACAAGTTTGAAAAATGGAATGGTGAACACGAAGTACTGGTTGCAAACCGTGAGGAAGCTCACCGTAAGCACAAGCAGGAAAAGCGTCATGCTACTATCCAGGAGTCGGTTCGTCGTGTAGAAGAAAAGATGGCAGCACGCCAGGTTTCTGAAGAAGAAGTTCCTGCTGAAGAAAACACTACAGAAGAAGCTCCTGCTACTGAAGAGCAAACAGAAGGATAGTAAGCTCACAAGCTTAGAAAATACAAAAGTCCTGAACCCGTGTTCAGGACTTTTTCATTGTCTCCATTTCTTATTGAATTTTCTGACTAGCCTCGTAATATTTCTGTGCTGTAGCTGCATCCCCTTTATGATGATAGATAAAGGCCATGGTCATATACCCCTGGCGCACGAGGTTCCCATCCTGCTTATCCATAGCTTTTTCCATTGCAACATTCACGTTTTCTACGGCCAGGTCAAAACTTCCCTGGAGGGCCTGCGCTTTCGCCAGGCCGAGATAGGCATTTATAAAGGTTGGATAATTTTCCAGCATGCTCCCGTATATCTGTAGTGCGAGGTTGATGTCCCCCACCGTCAAAGCAATCTGCCCTGCCGTCACTTCTGTCTGCAGATCTAGCTTGGAAATACTGCGCGCCTTGGATAATGCTTCCATGGATGCCTGTGTATTCCCTCCATTAAGATGTTGTAGAGAAAGGTTAAGCCAAAGATCCATGTCTTCTGGGTACTTATTCGTGGCTGCAGTTAGGTAACGGATTGCATTTACGCTGTCATTGGCTTTTATTGCCAATGATGCTTTATAGCCGAGGCGTTCCGGATCATTTTTTAGTACAGCACAGAGAGGAACCCCATCGGCCTCAATTATATGAATGGCCATGCCTGATGGAAAATACTCATTTTCAAGTTGTTCCTTGTCAAGAAAACGACCAAAGTATAGACCGTAGTCCCAATCTTGTTCATTTTTTTCGTAGAAACGGTTGTAGACATATTTGATAGGAACGGGTGAGAATATAGCATAGGCGGAAACCGGTTCTACACAGTTGGTGGCTACCACCACACTATCCTTGTTTTTTAGTTTGCTTAATTCATTTTCTTTTAACCACTCAAAGCCTTGCTTGATAGAATTCATGTAATAATCGGTCTCGTAGTTTCCGTAAGCCCCTTTGATACCACCTGTCAGCTCATTGAAATAAACATATTCATTAGGATGATTCGCAAACATAAATCTGGCCGGCAGTGCTATAAGTACCAACAGCAATCCTGCAAATGCATATTGAATTCCTTTTTTGGTGATTAGTTGGCCAACATACGTATAGAAGAGCGCTGCGATAACAGCCATCGGCGGAACAACAAAAAGCGCATGCCTCAATCCGTCATAAAGTACCGCCTTCTTATACAGGATATACAATACCGGGAAAATGGTAATAAATAAAAGCACCCAAATAAAAATTGAATTGAAACTCTTGCGCATTTTGTAAGCGAGGATGCACCCACCTGTAAAGCCGATAATTAAATATAGTGGCAGGCCTATAAGCATCCATTTAGGTAAGTAATACCAGGGCACTTGCGTGCTTTCTATTCGCTGACCTTCAAACAGCATCTTTACCTGTAGCGGATAGCTCGACATTACCCGCAATGCTTCCAGCGGATTGCTCAGCGGTGCTTCAAGGGCAAATGGCCACCAAAGAATAGCAACGAAATATCCTATAAAACAGGTAAGAGCAAAATGAACAAGTGTCTTAGAGAACGCTTTCGTGCCAAACAATTTCTTTTGCCACAGAATTAAAGCGTAAAAAAGACCGAGGTAAGCGAACAAAAGCAAACCACCTATACGTATGCTAAGGCATAGGGCAATGGCAAGACCAAGTAAAACGGTATGTTTCCATTTCAGGTTCTCCAGGTTCTTTAACCAAATCACCATTGCATACAATGCAAGGATATAAGTAGCTGCAAACGGCGGGTCCTTAGGATTATTGAAAGACTCTCCCAGGTAACGTCCGGTGAAAAATAGTAGTATCATCGCCAGGATGCCGGCCCTCCAACCACCTATTTCCCGGGCAAAAAGACCAGTTGATAGCAGGCCGATGAAACCAAAGAGCATGCACCAGTAATGACGTAAAAGAAAAACGTCTTTAGGGGCGAAGACATCTATAAGCATAGCAGCGAAGCCGTCAAAGAAGCCGCCATAATATTGAAGTTCTTTTTTTAAAATATACTCGTCAGTAAGTACTGTCTTATTCTCTCCGAATGTTTTGATGTAGTTCCATACATGGGTTCCGTAGTTGTATTGAGTGACACCATCACCCGAAATCCCATAGGCAGGTACTACCAGTATCATATAAATAAAGGTAACAGCTGCCAGAGACCAAAATATATTCCTCAGCATTTTATCGTCCGGTTGGAACATCTTTCAAAACTATTGTGTGGTGAGAGAATCTGATGTTTTCTTTGCTTTTTGCTTCATGGCTTTTTTGAAGCGGCTCATTATCTGTATCAGGACAAGTGTGTCTTTTAAAGCCTTTTTCACGATCTTCATAGAGGCGCCCTTGCTTTCCCCGTAAGTGCGCGGCAAATATTTCGATTCCACCTCTATTACTCTTTTTTTCTGGTAAAGAAGCTTGGCGCATATCTCGCTTTCTATCAGTGAGCTGGTTAGTTCCAGGTTTAGTTCACGTATGTCTTTACGCTTATAAACTTTTGTCCAGTTCACATCCTTAAGCGTAATGCCCAGGAACATCGCATTCAGTTTTTTATTGCAGAGGGAAAGCACATTACGAAAGAGGTTGTAAGAGGTATTTTCCTTCCTGTAAAAAGAAAGGAAATGGTTGTCAGCTATTTCGGGAAAAGGTAAATACTCTTTTACATCAAATTGGCCGTCACCGGGAATAAAGCCGATATTCTCATACTTGGCTGTATCATAGATGGAACGGAGCGCACCTCCAATTCCCTTGTTCACCTCATGTGAAACTACGCGCACCTGGGGATAAACGTTGGCGAGGTCATTGGCTACTACTCTTGAGCCATCGCTGCTCCTGTCATCCACAATGATCACCTCAAAGGTGTCAGTCATCTGCTTCAGCACGTCTACAAGATCCTTGGTCACTTTACCGAGTGTTCCGGCCTCGTTATAACATAATATCCCTACAGACCATGTTTGCATTCTGAATCAGAAAAGTATATAAAATAGTAAAATAACACTGTCCCGGTAGCAGGGACAGAAGTAGTGCAATATATCTACCTTCTGCGGAAAAAAGAAGTTGCAGCAGAGATTAAATCTGGGAAAAAAAGGAGCCTATTTCAAAACAGGCATCACTCCCTTAGCCGAGTAGTTGCCTTTGGAGTAGTCGCTCTGCGGCGACATCGTTTTGCTATTGTTGTTCTCTACTCCGTATACAAATACAAGAGCAGCTATAATTACGTAAACGCTTACTAAAGTAACAGTAAGCCATTTAGCACCTGCATGTTCCCTGTGGGGTAAATGATAAGCCATTGTTCTTTCCTGTCTGATTCTTAAAGTACAATTTCACCAATAGGCTTCTTTGTTTAATTATTTTTAACAGCAAATTTTAAGCCAAATTTCTCCGTCTGCGTTATTTTTTGCTCGTAAAGAAGTTTTTTCACGGCAAAGGGCCGCCATAAGGCAGCCCTTTGCTTCTTTCGTAATAATTCTATTTCAGTTTACAGCTGCCGCCGCTGCTGCTGGCAGCTAGGGCGCTTGATGAAGCACAAAGCGTCTTTGCTGTCGTTTTAAACTCAGACAGATCCGTGTTAGATATTTCGTTACCTGCTGAATCTTCGCATACGCAATTGTATCTTTTTTTGCAAGATGTGAACGTAAGTGCCAATGCGGCTACTAAAACAAGTGGGGTAAATTTTTTCATAACTGTTTTTTTAAAATAAAAAAAATTGTTTTAATCCTTGGATATGACCCAGAATCATAAAAACAAAGGTATTAGCCATCTAGGCAACGCGAAATACCATTTTCGTGGTATTTTTTAGTACGGGCTGGCACTGATATAGCTTAGCCTGGCACCGAGATTGGTATTTGCCGGCTGAGTGTAGGGCAATGGAAATGGGCATCCAAACTGGATGCCCATCAACAGAAAATATAAAAATACTAATCAATGCTACAGCTAACGCTTGCAGCACCAGCTACTGTATTGTTGAAGTTAGACTGGTAATTTTCACACGCAGTGTTGGCATCACCTTTTGTCTGCTTGCCGAGATCGTAATTTTGAGTCATTGGAGCGCCGGCAATACTGTAATTACATTTGCATGTATAGTTTTTCTTGCAAGATGTAAACGTCAGGCCAAGTAAAGCCAGGGCAACAATGGGAGCGAATTTTTTCATAACTGTTTTTTTAAAGTTTAGACAAAAATAACAGTTTGGTTTAGAAATTCTAGGAAACAATAAAGTTTTTTAGGATTGATAAACCATAGATCCTTACACTATTCAGGCAGAAATGCTTAATTGTAGTATCTTATCACGGTAATACAATAAAAACTTAGATCGTTATCGAGGCCGCCTACACTATGCCAGAGCTTTGAGTTTTTCTATCACTTGGTCTATTTCCTCCTTAGTATTATGTCTGCAAAAGGAGAAGCGGATAGGGACCATCGTGGCCGACTGCCCATTGTAAATAGCCTTTATAACATGGCTCACCGAGTTGGCCCCACTTGTACAGGCGCTGCCACCACTCACGCAAATGCCCGAAATGTCCAGGTTAAAAAGCAGCATATCGGTCTTTTCATTCATAGGGAAAGACACGTTCAATACGGTATACAAGCTTTTGCCCTCAGTATCGCCATTAAAGACAATTCCGGGGAAGTGCTCTTTCAGCCTGTCGGCCATATATTGCTTAAGTTCTGCTATGTATGTACTGTCCTGCTCGTATCTAGCAGTGGCAATCTCAAGCGCTTTTGCAAAGCCTACTATACCGTACAGGTTTTCGGTGCCTGCACGCATATTGCGCTCCTGGCTGCCGCCGGTCAGGTAGGGCTTTATGCTCACATTTTCATTTACATAAAGTATGCCTACTCCCTTCGGGCCATGAAATTTATGACCGGCTCCGTTAATAAAATGAACGTAAGTATTTTTCAGGTCAAAAGGGTAGTGTCCCACCGTCTGCACCGTATCACTATGGAATATAGCGTCATACTTCCTGCAAAGTTCGCCCACAGCCTGTATGTCCATAATGTTGCCTATCT
>DASPNB010000387.1:0-4258 GCA_035626755.1 Flavipsychrobacter sp. | reverse complement strand
GTCATCCCCAACTAACCCGGTCAATCCCTTAATCCCCCCAAATCCGGTTCACATTACTTACTAAACGCATTCAGCACATCATACTTAGTCAGTATGTGGTACTGCCCGCTCTCATCCTGTGTCAGCACCGCTCCATTGTCCTTGCCTATATAGTGAGTCAGCCTTTCCAGCGGCGTATTCATATCCACCTCAGGCAGTTTACCTTCCTTCACATCACCTATCAGCATATCCTTTACATCAGCCTGTTCTATCATCTTCTTAAAGAGTCCCGTCTGTGTTATCGCACCCGTCACCTCGTTGTTCAGCACCACCGGTATCTGCTCTATGTCATACTTCTTCATCAAATCTATGCCGTCCGATACCTTGGCATTTTCGTCTATCGTCACCAGTCTCCTGCGCCCCAGCCCGCCCAGCAGGTCTTTCACCGTCAGCACCTCCAGGAAGCCGCGGTCCATCATCCACTCATCGTTATATATCTTGGCTACATACCTGCTGCCATGATCATGGAAGATCAGTACCACCAGGTCGTCTTTTTTCAGTTCATTCTTCAGTTGGTTCAGCCCAGCAACTACCGAGCCCGCCGAGTAGCCCACGAATATGCCTTCCTCTTTAGTGATCCGCCTTGCCCATACAGCACCGTCCTTATCCGTCACCTTCTCAAAATGGTCTATCGCATTGCGGTCATAGTTCTCCGGAAGAAAATCCTCTCCAAAACCCTCTGATATATAAGGATGTACCTCGCCCATATCCAGCTCGCCCGTATCAAACCATTTCTTCAGCAGCGAACCATAAGTATCTATCGCCCAAACCTTGATGTTCGGGTTCATTTCTTTCAGGTATTTACCCGTTCCAACTATAGTACCACCCGTACCCGCAGCTACTACCAGGTGTGTCACCTTGCCCTCCGTCTGCTCCCATATTTCGGGACCCGTCTGCTCGTAGTGCGCCTGCCTGTTGGCCAGGTTGTCGTACTGGTTTACGTACCATGAGTTAGGTATCTCTGTAGCCAGCCTCTTCGATACAGAGTAGTAAGAGCGCGGATCTTCAGGTTCCACATTGGTGGGGCAGACGATCACCTCGGCGCCCATGGCTTTGAGGATGTCGGCCTTTTCCTTGCTCTGCTTATCGGTAGTGGCAAAGATGCATTTGTAGCCTTTTATAATGGCAGCCATCGCCAGGCCCATACCCGTGTTCCCGCTCGTGCCCTCTATGATGGTACCCCCCGGCTTTATCTTACCCTCCTGCTCGGCCACCTCCAGCATCTTCAGGGCCATACGGTCCTTTATAGAGTTGCCGGGGTTAAAAGTCTCCACCTTGGCGTACACCGGGCAGGGCAGATCGCTCACCACCTTGTGCAGCTTTACCAGGGGAGTATTCCCTATCGTTTGCAGGATATTGTCATAAACACGCTTCGCCGGATTTGTCATAATATATTATCTAAAATCTGACGGCGAAGGTAAGGAAATTTTGGGCTGTGCAAAGATGTGCATTGTGTATGCAAGCTTGTGCAGCGTTTGTGCAGACTTGTGCAGGATGTGTGCAAGGTTGGTGCAGCGTAGTGCAGACTTGAAAAATGCTTAAGTGGCTCTGGGTAAGGGTTTTGCTGGTTTTGTAGTTTTTTTCATTTTAGATAGGGGCATTTTTCAAAAAAGTGTCGGTTAGCTGGCCGACAGGTATAAAGTTACGAAATGAGGGAGAGCGAAAGCAAAAAAAGTTATTCTATGTGGGTAACTTTTTTACAAAAAGTTTGAACTTTTTTGATGATTTTTTTCAAAAAGTCGCGGTGCAGCCGGGTGGATAATCTCCTGATAGGGCCGGAAAGGAGGCTAACTTTTTTAGGTGATCATGAGCATGTGGCACAAGTTCGCTAACGCCCCGGCTGTGCTGCAAATTTGCGCCAACGGGACACCGCAAGTGGAAAACACTTGCTACCAGCTCAGACACAAGTCGAAAAGACTTGCGCCACACGGGGCAGCGTGGGCAGTTACAAACTGCCACTATCCGTAGCCACAAGTCAGCCGCGCATAAGGGCGTGGCGACAGACTTGCGGCAGCATGGGCGGGGCTCGATGTGACCAGGCAAGTCTATGTTTCAGCCAAAGTGGTTGCTGAACTAATTGAACTGGGCGTTACAAACGCCATCCTCGAGCATCCGCGTTGCAAACGCGGACGAGGCGCTACCTGGAATCACTGGGCTAGAATGTATCCATCTCCCAACCATTCCCTAATTGCGCGCTTGATTAACATGTCAGTTAGCCAGGTTTAGGGCAGCACTGTCTGCGCGTGTTAGATCCCTTCCGAACTCCTTTAGCCAATCACCATAGGTATAATGCCCATCGTTTTCGTATAAATGGAAATTGACATTATCTTCCTTGCCCGCGTGGATAACAACAAATCGGTTGTTGAGTACAAAAAAAGTAGTATCCGAAACAATTATATTTTTGTTGTTTCGTAATGAGTAGATGTGTTCCAGCTGGAATGAGTAATTTTCCGATTGGAAGTCTGAAGTAGTAATATTGGAGCCCATTGGGGTATATGAATCTTGGTGACGCGCATACTTTCGTATGAATGCATCTAGTGCATTTTCTGCAGAATCTTCCTTCCTTGAAAGTGCCAATTCGGCGGGCATCGCTTCATAGATCATTTTGGCAAATTCTCCTAGCGTGAATGGCGCTTGAACAACACCGTCAGACGTGTGCATTTTCAACCGCGAAGTATCATTGAAGATTTTTAAATCAGTTGGAGTTAACTCGTGGTAATATTTCTTACAGGCGATAATTAGACCGTATGCTCTAACGGTAGGGCTAGGGTCCGAGATCATCTTTTTCGCCTCCGAAAAAGGAAGTCGAAAAAGACTAAGAACGATCGAGTTGTATTTCTGTTCATCAGCGGAAGCTGGATTACTGGTGCCCAAAATTAGCGCGTCTAATTCCTGGATTATTTTAAATGAGTCCAATATCTTCGTGACTTCTGCTTGAGTAGCGGGCTTTGTTTTATCCTTGGTGCCAGTGGATAGCAAAAGAATAGCAATTAACGGAAGGAATAGGACGCTCAACTGTTTCATGTCTTGTAAAGTAGGAAATCCAGGGGATTTTTTCCATACTTGCGAAGAATTCCTCTAAGTCCTCCCTGACTGGCGTAGAGTTCCTTTACGTCGGCCCAGCCGCCAATCTTTCGATTAGCAGGTTTAACTGAGCTTTCATGTCAAACTTCAGTTCTGGCAGCGGATAATTATCAGTTCACACTACCTATTTGTATTATTGTTTTCGTAAATTCTTTTTAGGTATTCATTTTGATCCTTCATTAGATTCACAAGGACGTCGATTTTAAAATACCAAAGCACCAGCGCACGGATTAGCAAGAAAACTACAAGAAT
The DNA here is from genome assembly GCA_035626755.1 of Flavipsychrobacter sp. Classification (GTDB taxonomy): domain Bacteria; phylum Bacteroidota; class Bacteroidia; order Chitinophagales; family Chitinophagaceae; genus MKUN01. The sequence goes on along the minus strand of DASPNB010000387.1, from coordinate 883 downwards.
AATAGCCAATAAAATTGTAGCTAGTATTAGAAAAGATGTACTGTCCATACCGATATGTTTTTTCTCTATGAATGTAATAAAAAGCATCCGCTCGGCGTAGAGTTCCTCTACGTCGGCCCGGAGGCCAATCTCCCGATTGGCGAGTCTAAACACCATGCAATTCAAAATGCACCTTATTATTTTCCATTAAAGACCTTGCGGTGCTATACAGATAGTCTTCTGCACGAGCCACTATTCCGGCTCTGACAGGATTTTCATGTACATAATTCAGGCGCTGGTAAAAAAACGGACGGCTGGTTATTTGTATTGCATGATTGTTATGAGTCCAAAGCTGGTAGTTGCTATTTCGCGCATGTTTTGATGCATTCCATGCCAGCCGGTGGAGTATCCACTCGCGGCGGCTTTCCGGTTCGCGCTGAATGGCTTCGATAATTTTCTTTGCCGTAAACTTCTTAAAGTCGCGTATCGTATCTGACAGCTTGCCGCTTTCACTTCGTACTATAATGTGCATATGATTTGTCATTATTACGTAGCCATATACAATTAGCCCCTTGGCAGACACACAATATTTCAGACTATCAATAATAATGTCTTTGTAGCCCTTTCTGCTAAATATGTCTATCCAGTCTACAATAGAGAATGTCAAGAAGTAGACTCCGTGCTGATCATATATTTGGTAGCCCGTGCTCATACCTAAATTTACTTGAATCCTTTTTTTCACGGAGAAATCATATCCACATAGTAGGCCCCAGGGGTCGACCGTACCGATCGGGAGATCGGTATCCGGTCCGACGTAGTCGAAGACTACGCCGAGCCACGGGGGGGCTGACACGGTTGGCAATTTTGCCCGGACAACACTAGTCGAAGACTACGCCGAGCCACG
>DASPNB010000386.1:0-2296 GCA_035626755.1 Flavipsychrobacter sp. | reverse complement strand
CTCTCCGTTTCACCGCAGGCATATACATTTCCTGACGCATCTACGGCGACGTCGTAGATAACATCTCCTCCCGTGCCTCCGTAATAGGTAGCCCAGTCAATTACAGGGTCAATCGTCAGCTTGCCCTCGTAGTCATCTACCTTAAAACTTACTGTCTTACCCGCCAGCCTGAAGGCGCTGCCTATTTTCTTGCCGTCTTCCTGGTACGCAACCGGCGTTTGCTCGGTAACTGACCCGAATGGTGTTTTTATCTCCAGTCCCCCGCCTTTCGGTATGTTCAGGCTTGAAGCTCCATTATACCCTTGCTTAATAACAGCTGCGCTAGCTCCTTCGTTCACTATAAAATCATACTCCAGTTTGCCATCCTTTACATAAATAACCCTGTCAATTCCGGGGTAAACGTCTTTATAAACGATCTTGCTCGCAGTGCGTGCTGTTACCATTTCCGGTGTAGCCGCTGTCCTGTATTGAATATTTTCAGGTAAAAATTCTGCACTTATTCCTGCAGACTGCGAAGCTCCTTCCAGTTCCACATCCAGCCTGTAGCTTTCTATCTTTCCATCTTTAGCCGGTTTTGTAAACTGGTAATGTATTGCATCCCTACCAATAAACACGTCTAGTCCTTTAGCATGCAGCACATATTGTATATCCTTGCGTGGCAAACCAAACTGGTCGGTTATCTGCCCCTTGTTTTCTACAAAGTATAGTTGTGAAGCGGGCGAGAAATCTTTGGCAAACACAGCAGGGGAAAAAAGAGATAGACTGCCGATAACAGTTAGTATTAGTTGTTTCATGAGAATAATATTATATCCTAATTTAAGAAAATATACCCGTAAAACACAGTAAAAAGGCGGACTCTTTCGTGTCCGCCTTGTAAAATATTGTATAGCAATGCTTTAGTGTAATTTTTCTAATGCAATCCTTATGCGCTCCATTCCTTCTTTCAATTGTTCTATTGATGTAGCATAAGAGATGCGTACACAAGAGCCATTGCCGAAGGCCCCGCCGTTCACTGTAGTAACATGCGCCTTGTGCAGCAGGTACATAGAAAAGTCTTCATCGTTATTGATAGTGGTTTCACCATCGGTCTTGCCAATGAATGAACTGATATTAGGGAATGCATAGAACGCGCCTTCAGGCTTGTTGATCTTTACACCCGGCATCTTGCTGAGTGCGCTTATTACAAATTCCCTGCGCTGTTTAAATGCCTCCACCATTGCGAATGTAGGTGCAAGATCTTCAGTCAGCGCGGCAATAGCTGCACGCTGAGTGATCGAGCTGGTAGCTGACGTGAACTGTGCCTGCATCTTATCGCAGGCCTGTATCAATTGTTTCGGTGCAGCCATATAGCCAAGCCTCCAACCCGTCATGGCAAAACCTTTTGACATGCCATTCACAACAGCTGTTCTGTCTTTCATTCCCGGGAACTGGGCTATGCTTTCGTGCTTACCTGCAAAATTAATATACTCGTATATTTCATCGCTGATGATGAAAACATTCGGGTAGCGACTGAATACTTCTGCCAGTCCTGCCAGTTCTTCTTTGGAGTACACACTGCCTGTAGGGTTACAGGGCGAAGAGAAAATGAACATCTTTGTTTTATCGCTGAGGCCTGCTTCCAGTTTTCCCGGTGTAAGCTTAAAATCGGTATCTATAAAACAATCGATGAATTTGCATTTACCTTCAGCCAATTGCACCAGAGCGCTATATGTCACCCAATAAGGCGTGGGTATGACCACTTCATCACCCGGATCCACAAGGCTGAGCACCGCATTGGCCAGGCATTGCTTGGCACCCGTCGATACTATTATCTCGTCTATGCCATATTCAAGGTCATTATCTCTTTTTAGTTTCCTGCAAATCGCTTCACGCAGTTCCGGGTAACCAACTACAGGAGTGTATTTGGTAAATCCGGCCTCCATTGCCCTTATAGCCGCCTCATTAATATGGTCAGGAGTGCGGAAATCGGGTTCTCCTAAACTAAGGTCTATGATGTTATGTCCTTGCGCCTTCAGTTCCCGGCTCAGTTTTGCCATCTTTATCGTCTGTGGTTCTGATATCCGGTCCAGGCGTTTGGCTAATTCCATGTTCTTTTTATTGGTATGAATGGGAGCAAAAGTAAAGCAGAAGTCCGCAAACTCCTGCTTTTACTTGTTAATATTATAGATACTATTGTGAGTAGTGCGAATAGGCACCTGTAAACATCAGGTAAATAGATAAGAATACTATCAAACCTATAACCACCGAAAGGAAAATGATTGTCTTTTTATAAGCACGGTTTACTGTTTTAGCTATG
>DASPNB010000385.1:0-2106 GCA_035626755.1 Flavipsychrobacter sp. | reverse complement strand
AGACTACTTGCCTTTGATGACAAGGTTGAATTGCTGACGCCAACTGAAGAACGGTCCTTTTGTGGCGTAAACAGTTTCCGTATCAGGAACATTCCTTATGATAATTTTTATAAGATATGTTCCGCCGGGAAGATACGTGTGAGGGGAGTGCCTGAAAATGGTATAAACTGTATCAGGGTGTCCACCCATATCTACAACAACACGCAAGAAATAGATGCCCTGATGGACCTGGTAGAGAAAGCCGTGGTTTCCGGGTGAGATAGTTCAGGGATTTGAACAAGCGCACCGTTTCGGTCGTTAATATTACATGCCTGAGGGTCCTTCTATTGTTATTCTGAAAGAACTGGTGCAGCCGTTTGTCAATAAGAAAGTGCAAAAAACGGAAGGCAATTCGAAAATGCCTATAGAGCGTTGTACCGGCCAGAAAGTTATTGCCTTCCGCAGTTGGGGCAAACATTTCCTTGTTTGCTTTAAAGGATTCACAGTGCGTATACATTTTATGCTTTTTGGTTCTTATCGTATCAACGAAAGGAAAGAGACACCTCCGCGCCTTAGGTTAGTATTTGCCAATGGCGAAATAAATTTCTACGCCTGCTCGGTGAAAATCATTGATGAACCGCTTGACGAGGTGTATGACTGGAGTGCTGATGTCATGTCAGATGTATGGAATGCACTGGCAGCGAAGCAAAAGCTGTTATCGCAACCCGGCATGCTGGCCTGCGATGCATTGTTGGCGCAGAATATTTTCTCAGGTTCAGGCAATATCATTAAGAACGAAGTGCTATTCAGGATAAAGGTGCACCCGGCCAGTGAAATAGGTAAATTGCCTGAAGAAAAACTTGATGAACTTATAACTGAATGCCGGAACTATTCGTTCGATTTCCTCACGTGGAAGAAAAACTATGAATTAAAAAAGCATTGGCTGGCACATACAAAGACCATATGCCCAAGATGCAATATTCCATTGATAAAGGAGTATATGGGTAACACCAATCGCCGCACTTTTTTCTGTAGTAACTGCCAGATATTGTACAGATAGATCGGATGTTTCCTCACGGTTTGTATGATTCCCCCGTCAAGTACTTGAACCATACTGTTAAAACTAAAAAAGGTCTTCCGCTTGGGACGCAGTTCAAAAACACTGCAGCCATTTATTTCGATTTCAATGAGGCTGTGATTACTAATACAACGGTAAATACACTTGGCGAGTTAAGTGTTGAAGACGCTATGAAAGCGGATGAAGGGAATATTTCTATTTATCCAAAACCCAACCCATGATGTATTCACAGTAAAAATAAACAAGGGTAACTATCAGTTTGTCAGGGTGATAAATGCCCTCGGCCAGACTTACAACGCGGAAAAGTTGAATAGTAATGAAGTCAACATCGATTTAAGCGCGGCAGTACCGGGTATATATTTCGTGATCCTGCAGGGTGCTGAAGGCAGCAAGATCGGAAAAGTAGAGAAGCTGTAATTACAGGGGTTTTGCTAATAGGCGTCGCATTTGCGACGCCCTATTTTTCTATGTATTCTTTTTTGAGATGTGCAACTGCTATAGCCTTTATGCTGCTGTCATACCGGTATGTAGCTTCAAAACGCACACTTTCAAAATCAATTTTACCGGGTTTTACCCATTCCATTCCCTGCACGGTACCCTGGTTTGCCCGGATAATAACATGAGAGGTGTCTAAGGGATAGATTTTACCATTGTTGAAAACGCCTTCAATATTCAGGTAATAATTCAGTACCGGCTTTACGCTATCCGCATACAGGTTGAAGTGTATTTCCTTTAGTATTGGTAAAGTAAGCACAAGTTCGTGCCGAAGTTGATCGCGTGTTAAAGTGAAATGAATGATACCCGCGTTGCGGTGCAGAAGGCTCCTGTCAAACTTAAGAAGTTTATTATTTTCTATTTTACCGGCGTTGGCTTTCAATGTATAGCCGCCTTTAATTATCCTGGCGCCTCCACCTGGCAGCAATTTCTCTACTATTACCTCAACTTCATTATAGAGCTCAGGAATATTTTCAGACTTGTAAGACAACTTGTATTGCTGGCAGATTCCCGCCTGGGAACAGAATAATGCGCCTATAACAACCAGCCATCTC
>DASPNB010000384.1:0-5167 GCA_035626755.1 Flavipsychrobacter sp. | reverse complement strand
TGGCCTTGGGCGCTCATGCTGCCCTCCATTTTCATCGAACTGATTTTTTTCCAGGCATCTTTACCGCCAATAGCTTGCGCATACTTGTCAATTACCTCATCAGCGGTTTGTGCTTTCACGGTGATTGTTCCTGCGATCATCACGATCATGGCCAGGAAGCTCATTTTCAAAGTCTTCATTCTTATCTGTTTAATTAAATTTATTTGAGGCTGTAAATTACTGAAAAGACCCCTATTAGATATTGAAATCAGCAGGAAAATTAATATTTATGCCTCTGTTATGACACATATAGCCCAAAATTCACTCCGTTAGGGTTAGACCCCTATTCCCAACCCACAGCACATCTGTTATTGCGGCGCCCGGGCCACAATCTTCAACTTCCGCCCAAGCAGAAGCTAAGTATTTCCCTAGGTATCTTCATTTGCACTCGGAGCCTGTCTGCGGGAAACTTCAGTAACTATCGCTGAAATGGAATAAGAATGGCATATATGGAGTTTGTCCCCACTGACATATAATAGCGTCAAAATATGGCAATCTCTCCGCCACTTATCTAAACTATAAATTTATATTTGTCAAAATCCTGTTATTTTGCCCTTATTACTTTGTAAAAGTTAACCAATAGCTTAATTTTGTTTTGAAGAGAAAGGCCGTAATTCTTGATAAGTCATCTCATGGCACAGTGGTGATCTGTGTTGATTTAGGGTGTGCGTCTGAAATTCTGCCTTATGTTTTCGAGGTTAAAGCCGCCGAAGAATTTGGTCAAATAAGGGAACTTTTAAAGACCAATACTCGAAACAAAGAAAAATATTGCAACTGCTCAGAAAGTGCGTCGAACATGTACGAAATGAGGTTTACAAGGTTTGGGAGAAATGATAGGATTTACTGCCAAGAAGTTCACAAATCAAGCATACGTTATGTTATAATGTGCGAACTATTTGTCGGAAAAAAATCAAATGATATACCCAAAAAATTCAAAGGGCGAATAACAACAATGGGTGACTATGAATTTGAAATCGTATAGTGAAGCAGATATAAAAAGCGCATTTAAGGAGGTGTTTAATAAGCCAGTAGATATTAAGCATCTCGAACACATGCTTAGTTATAGGTTTTTAGGTGAGTTAGAACAGATAACAGATGAAAAGAATATAAACAGAAAAGAACTTGCAAAAATGCTTGGCGTATCGGCAAGCTACATAACTCAACTATATAGAGGTAGCAAGATAGTTAATATGGAATTTCTAGCTAAGGTTGAACAGGCTTTTGATTTTAGGTTTGATATACGGGCAGTAGCAAAGGAAGTACTCGAGATTAATGAGAGTCCAGACAGAAGGTGGAGTGAGAGACAAATGAACTACGTAATACAAAGAATGCCTGCAACCCAAACCAGGGTTTGGATAGCGAAAAACATAAAACAGCGCGATAGGTCTAAAGAAAAGAACAGCGCCCCTAATCGAGCCAAAACAGCCGCCGCTTAAATATGAAACCAGTAAAGTCACCTTTAATTCTTTCTGATTTTTCCGTTTTGGAATGTAGCTATGCTTTTATCGTCCCCAAAAACTCGAATGAGGACTTTTCGCAAGCGACATTCGACGAATATCCGCTAAACATAGACTATACTATAAGCGAACTGGGCGATTTCGTGAGGGTGTTTATGGACTTTGAGATAAATTATAGCGACGAACCGATGGATGGCTATAAGTTCAATGTGGTTGCAGCTAGTATTTTTAGATTTGCGGAAGGTACCGCTGAGGAAGAGAAGGGCGGCTGGAGTAATTCTATGGTATCAATAACTATAAACAACATTAGAAGCTTTATAATGAATTTTACAGGCGGCTGTCCATTGGGCCGCTATGTGTTCCCATCCATTGATTTAAACGAGTTGGTCGAGCAAAAAAGAAAAAGCATAGATAATCTGAAAAAGTTAGCAGCGCCTAAAAAGGTTGTTAAGCCTGCTCTCAAGCCAACTAGAAAGCAAGCTCAAAGACGCGGCTAGTCATTGTCAGGTTGCGGATATCCAGTATCGGCTCAACGATCACATCTTTGCCACCGAAAGCCCTTTTTCATATCCCAATATATTTTTTGCCCCTTTTAGCGATACTTACCTAACCTCATTTGCACTCTGCGCTTATCTGCGATGTCTGCGGGAACTGCCTCGTAAGCAAACTGGCCATGTGCAAAACTAAATTTGCTTAGGCTACCCCTCGCGTCGTACCTTTATCTGGCGGCTCAGTCCGCAATAAAAGTTCTTTGACATCTATAAACCCAGTAGCCTTCTCCGGCAAGATCACACATCGGTAGCGAGCGGTAATGAACCGGTAAAGGATCGGTAACAAGCCGGAAGCAAACCGGTAAATAAGCGGAAAGATAGCGGTACAGAATCGGTAACAAAAAAAACAGGACCCTTGCCTGTGGCTGATCTTCCCAAACCCAGGCAGTCAAAACCGGTAAGAAAATACTCAAGCCTTCCATTTTTTTGAACCAAAGCACTACCCCTTCAGCTCGCTTAGTTCCAGCCAGCGCATTTCCTTTTCTTCCAGCAGGTTGTTTATTTCTATTATCCTGTTGCTGAGTTTTTGCAATTCATCAAAGCCCGGTCCGCCACTCATTTTCTCAGAGATTATATTTTTCTCTTCTTCCAGTGCCGGTATCTCTTTTTCCAACTGTTCAAATTCCTTCTGTTCTTTATAAGAAAGTTTTCTTTTTCCCGTGCTTTTGTCGGGTTTAGGAAGATTTATATCGTTTTGCTGCAAGGTTTGTGCAGCAATTTTATCCGTATTGTCTGCTTTTTCCTTTTTTTCTTCCTCTCTCTGCCACAACCTGTACTGCGAGTAATTTCCCGGGAAATCCCTTACCACTCCATCACCTTCAAACACAAAAAGGTGGTCTACAAGCCTGTCCATAAAATACCTGTCGTGCGATACTATCATCATGCAGCCCTGGTACTCGCTCAGGAAGTTTTCCAGCACCGAGAGGGTGGGGAGGTCCAGGTCGTTGGTAGGCTCATCCAGCACCAGGAAGTTCGGACTGCGGAAGAGTATGGAAAGCAGCTGCAGGCGCTTCTTTTCACCGCCACTGAGCTTTGAGAGGTAAGTATACTGCTGCTCTGGCGGGAAGAGGAATAAGGACAGGAACTGCGATGCACTCAGCGATCCTCCACCTGCGAGCGGGAAGCTCTCAGCAATGTTTTTTACATATTCTATTACCCGCATATCCTCTTTTATCTCCAATCCTTTCTGGGAGAAGTTGCCGAAGACTACCGTATCGCCGATGTTTATTTTGCCGCTGTCAGCGGGTTCTTCGCCCTGGAGTATCTGCAGAAAAGTGGACTTGCCGGCACCGTTCTTACCTACTACTCCTATCCTGTCTCCTTTCTTGAAAGTATAGTCGAAGCCCTTCAGTATTACTTTATCGTCGTAGCTTTTATAAACTTTTTTCAGTTCGGCAATTTTCCCGCCCAGGCGGTTCATTTTCATTTGCAGCTCCAGCTTGTTATCTTCTATACGCTGCTTCGCTTTGGCTTCCACCTCATAGAAGTTATCTATCCGGCTCTGTGCCTTGGTAGTACGTGCCCGGGGTTGCTTGCGCATCCATTCCAGCTCTTTGCGGTATTCGTTCCGGGCTTTGTCAATACTGGCCTGCTGGCTCTCTATGCGGGCCGCTTTCTTTTCCAGGTAGTTCTGGTAGTCGCCTTTGTATTCGTACAGGTCGCTGCCATCTATCTCCCATATTTCTTCGCAAACAGTATCCAGGAAGTAGCGATCGTGGGTTACCATCAGCAGGGTTACGTTTTCCTGGTTCAGGTAGTGCTCCAGCCACTCTACCATACCCACATCCAGGTGGTTGGTCGGTTCATCCATTATCAGCAGCACATGCTTGTGCTCAAAGCCAATGTCTATGAGTGTCTGCGCCAGCGCCACTCGTTTCCTTTGTCCGCCCGAAAGCGTATTGATAGGTTGCTCCAGGTGATGGATATTCAGCTTGCCCAGTATCTGCTTCACCTTAGCTTCATGGTCCCATGCACCGAGTTCATCTATTTTAGCCAGGGCAAATCCGAGCTCATCGGGGTCTTTTGTTTCACTATCTACTATACGCTCATATTCTCTTAGCGCATCCATCACAGGATTGTGATGATGGAAAATGTTATCCAGCACCGAAAGTTCTTCGTTGAATTTTGGTTCCTGCTCAAAGAGCGCCACTGTCACATCCTTGTGAATCCGTACCGTTCCGCTGTCGGGCTGCTCTTTTCCTGAAAGTATCTTCAGCAGGGTAGATTTACCGCTGCCATTCTTCGCCACCAGGGCTATTTTATCCCCTTCGCTAATATGAAAGGTGATATTCTCAAAAAGCGGCTTTACTCCATACGCCTTGCTAATCCGCTCCGCCGATAAATAATGCATAAGGCCGCAAAGATACTAAACCCCAACCCCTAAAGGGGCTTTTTGCCTGATTTATCAGCTCCTTTAGTGCAGTAGGGTTTGCATTATCAAAAGAAACTTCTATATTTCATATCTCTAAATGATTTCTAACGATTTATGGTAATAGGTGTTTTGAAGGAATGCGCTCCTGAAACGAGAGTGTCCCTGGTTCCGGAAGTGGTGGCAGCCCTGGTAAAGATGAATGTTACAGTGTGGGTGGAAAGTGGTGCGGGTAACAATGCATTTCATAACGACAAAGCGTACACAGATGTAGGTGCCCACATCAAAGATTCAGCATCTATACAGTCGGGAGCAGATCTTGTATTGTCAATGAATGCAGAAAACCTGTCTGACAATCTTAAGGCGGGGGCAAATGTGCTGGGAGTGTACCAGCCGCTTTTCAATGCATCTCTTATGCAGCGCTGGGCAGAGAAAGGATACACAGTATTCAGCCTTGATACCATACCACGTACTACCCGTGCGCAGGCAATGGACGTACTCAGCTCACAAGCCAACATTGCCGGTTACAAGGCAGTGTTGCTGGCGGCTACAGAGTACAGCCGTTACTTTCCCATGTTCATGACAGCGGCAGGCAGCATTGCTCCTGCCAAGATGTTGATTTTAGGCGCGGGTGTTGCAGGCCTCCAGGCTATAGCAACGGCACGCAGGCTGGGAGCAGTGGTAGAGGTATTTGATACCCGCCCTGCGGTGAAGGAAGAGGTGATGAGCCTTGGAGCTAAGTTTGTGGAAGT
>DASPNB010000383.1:0-4104 GCA_035626755.1 Flavipsychrobacter sp. | reverse complement strand
CTAGCAAGCCGTTAAAAGAGTTGTCATACGCCCCTGTAGTAACCGGGTAATTAGCAGAATTGGTTACACCCGTAACCACAAGATTACCTGCAGGATCTACCACCATACTATGAGGTTGATCGCCATTGCTGCCACCCAGGTAAGTAGCATATATTACAGTACTACCCGTAGAGCTGAACTTGGTTATATTGATGTCAGTACTTCCACCCTGGAAGGTCATTTGGAAAGCACCTGTGGTGGTAGGATAACCTACGCCGAATATTTCACCGCCGCCGTATGCATTGCCGAGGTCATCGTAGGTAGCAGAAAAACCGTAATTGGATATGCTGGAACCCGTAAAAGAGGCAAATACTACCGTGGGATCAATAACGAGTTCCTTGCTCTTGTCATAACCGTCAGGGAACGAGAAGCTAACCGTGTTACCATTCAGTACATAGATACAAGCTATTTCTTTTTTCTCTCCATTGATAAGCTGGTAAGTATAAGGTTTAGATTCCTCGATCATTTTTATCGAGTTGTGAACCTGCAGCTTGCCGTCTACTATTTTCAAACCATCAGTGCCTTCAAAACGCAGTTTAATCTGCGAAGGATCCGCATTTGCAGCGACGATAAAGTCATAAGCGAAATGTCCATTATCGGCTTTGAAAAGCGCTTCAATACCGGGATAGAGCTGCTGGTAGCTTACTGAACTGAAAGGATGGATGCCCGTCTTCCATTTATCCTGGTCATTGCCGAGAAAGTAATTATGGTAGAACTTCTTCGGGTCATTACCGAGGGTTTGCGCAACGTTCGCTCCATCAAAAAACATCTTATAGGAATGGTACCTGAGTATTGGCCTTAACGACTTATCATGATGGAATTCATGTACCTTATCCGAATTGATAGGATCCGCCAACACGTAAGTAACACAGTTTTGTTCCAGGTAGATATCGCAGTCTTTCACCCCCGATTTGTACAGGAATGCTTCCGGCCATTGTCCGAGGTTAGGGACATAATAAAGGTCATCTGGTCCGGAAAATGCCAAAAAAGGGAGGCAGACCAATAGAATGGTTTGTAGTGCTTTCTTCATTTTTCAAGGTATTAGAGTGCCACCCGGGAGCGGCTTATTAAAATTCGGCAAATAAATTGATAAAAATATATATGAAATGGAATTTGTTTTTACAGAGTTAATAAAACTTTCAGTCGCAGTTAATAAAATCGCCCGATACGGCCATAGCTACAACCGTAGATGCTATATTGTACCTTTGCGCGGTATTAATTTCCGGCACAAAAATGGCTGAAAAAAGCAAAGGATCTGGTTTTGACACCACCTGTGTTCATGGCGGGCATAAAGGCGAACAGCACAGGGCGCACCTGACCCCTATCTACGCCACTAGCACTTACACCTTCGATAGCACGGAGCAAGGGGTGGCCGTTTTTAAAGGTGACGAGCCGGGATATATATACAGCCGCTTCGGAAATCCTACCATAAACGAAGCTGAAGAAAAAATAGCCCTGCTTGAAGCCTATGGCTTAACAGATAAAGACGGATCTCCGTTAAAACTCAAAGCCATCCTTCATGCCTCAGGCATGGCTGCGGCCACCACAATGATATTGGGGAACCTGAAAGCCGGTGATAAAATAATATCACACTACTCGCTATACGGTGGTAGCCAGGAACTGATAGATAAAATATTGCCGAACCTGGGAATAGGATCCATTATCGTTGACTTCCACGACCTGGACACCCTGGCAAAAGCACTGAAAGAAAATCCCGGGATAAAACTCATGCATATCGAGACTCCTGCCAACCCCACCCTGCAATGTGTGGATATAGAGGCAGTCTCTGCATTAGGAAAACAGTACGGTCTTATAGTGACGGCCGACAATACATTTGCAACTCCGTACCTTCTTCAGCCTTTCAGGTACGATGTAGACTTTGTGATGCACTCAACTACAAAGTTTCTCAACGGGCATGGCACAGCAGTGGGCGGTGTGTTGATAGGACGCGATATAGCAAAGATGAACGGCACTATCACCAAGACACACAGGCTACTGGGCGGCAACAGCAATGCTTTTGAAGCCTACCTGCTCACCAACGGGCTGCGCACCTTTGGCCTGCGAATGGAGCGCCACACGAGCAACGCGCAGAAAGTGGCGGAGTTCCTGGAGGGTCACGAGGCAATCGGTACAGTGAATTACCCGGGCCTTCCTTCCCACCCCGACTATGATATATGCAAAAAGCAAATGAAGAACGGAGGTGCAGTCCTTAGCTTTGAAATGAAAGGCGGGTTTGATGCAGCAGTTAACTTCATGAACAAACTGCAGATATGCACTAATGCTGTATCGCTTGGCACATGTGACACCCTGGTATCGCATCCTGCGTCTACCACGCACGTGGGAGTGGCGAGGGAAGACAGGTTGAAATTCAAGATAACAGATGGCCTTATCCGCATGAGCGTGGGTATAGAAACAGTAGAAGACCTTATTAATGATATAGAACAAGCACTGGCCTGATGTGAAAATGAGATGATATGAAAATGGACAATCAAATTAACACAACGGGTTCAATAGACAACAACTCAATTTTCAATCTGCAATAAAAATGCATACAGCGTATATAATTGATGCAACCCGCACAGCAATAGGCAAATACGGCGGCTCTCTTGCTTCCGTTCGCCCTGATGACATGTTGGCGCATGTAATCAAAACCTTGATAGACCGTAATCCTTCCATAGATGTAAATGCTATTGAAGATGTGATATCCGGTGCCGCCAACCAGGCAGGTGAGGATAACCGCAACGTGGCCCGCATGGCTGCATTACTTGCAGGCTTGCCTACGACTGTTGGTGGCAATACAGTTAACCGACTCTGCGCTTCCGGCCTACAATCCATAATGGACGCCAGCCGCGCCATTATGTGTGGTGATGGCGATATATATATTGCCGGAGGCTCCGAAAGCATGAGCCGCGCCCCTTTTGTGATGGGTAAGGCCGACAGTCCTTTTTCACGCAAGGCTGAAATGTTCGACACTACCATGGGCTGGCGCTTCATTAACGATAAACTGAGCGCCTTATACCATCCACACACCATGGGCGAAACAGCAGAAAATGTTGCCGAACGCTGGAATGTGAGCCGTGAAGAGCAGGACAAGTTCGCCCACGATACACAGGAAAAATATGCTGCTGCTCATGCAGCCGGCAAGTTTAAAGAAGAGATAGCTCCTATGACTATTGACCTGGGCAAAGGAAAAACAATGTCGTTTGATACCGATGAACACCCACGCCAGTCAACATTGGAAAAATTAGCAGAGCTGAAACCTGCCTTCAAAAAAGGTGGTAGCGTGACAGCAGGCAACTCCAGTGGCATTAACGATGGTGCTGCCGCCATGATCATTGCCTCGGAAGAAGCAGTGCAGAAATATGGCCTGAAACCTATAGCCAAAGTGAAAGCGATGGCTATAGCAGGTGTTGACCCTGCTGTAATGGGAATAGGTCCGGTACCTGCCACACAGAAAGCCGTTAAACGTGCAGGCCTGGAAATGAGCGATATCGATCTGTTCGAGATCAACGAAGCCTTTGCCTCACAGAGCATAGCTTCAATACGCGAGCTAGGTATAGATGCATCAAAAGTAAACGTAAATGGTGGCGCTATTGCACTCGGTCATCCTTTGGGCTGCAGCGGTACAAGAATATCGACTACCCTGCTCTATGAAATGCGCCGCAGAAATGCCAGGTACGGTGTAGCTACTATGTGCATAGGTGTGGGCCAGGGCGCTGCAATTGTTTACGAACTCGCCTGATTTGAAAAATACAGTCTTACGACTTTCTACTTATGACTTATTACTAACAAATGAAAATAGACATTCACACACACATAATGCCCGAGCGCATACCCGATTGGTTCTCCAAATACGGTTATGGTCAGTTCATCACCTTGGAGCATCATAAACCCTGCTGCGCTAAGATGATACAGGGCGGCAAAGTATTCCGCGAAATAGAGGAAAACTGCTGGGAGCCAACGGTACGCACTAAGGAAATGGATATGACTGATGTGAGCGTGCAGGTGCTTTCTACTATCCCGGTACTTTTCAACTATTGGGCTAAACCCGAACACGGTCTCGAG
>DASPNB010000382.1:0-2802 GCA_035626755.1 Flavipsychrobacter sp. | reverse complement strand
GTCCATTTCCAGCGCCAGAATCTTTTCTTCTGCGCCGAGTATTTTTTCTTCGTATTCTTTCAGCTCAGGAGTTACGTATCGTTCTGCATTCGCGAGGGTCTGCTTGCGTATCCAGTCTTGAGGTACCTTGTCTTTATGGGTATGTGTTACTTCCAGGTAATAGCCAAATACATTGTTGTAGGCAATTTTTAAAGAGGAAATGCCCGTGCGTTGAGATTCGGTTTGTTGTATCTTAAGAAGATAATCCTTACCGCTGCGTGAAATAGTGCGCAGTTTGTCCAGCTCTTCATGCACGCCTTCGCGAATCATGCCACCCTTATGTGCCTGGGCGGGTGCATCGTCTATTAATACGCTTTTTATTTTTTCCTGCAACTCGCTGTGAGGTAGCAGTGCCTGTACCAGGTCGCATAGGGGAGAGAAATCCGTCTGCCGGCAATACTCGCGCATTTGCTGCATGTAGTGCAGGCTTTTAGCCAGCTGCATTATCTCGCGTGGATTGGCTTTCTTCAAGGGTATCTTTCCCACGAGTCTTTCTACATCACCCACCTGCTTGATGAAGGTGCTGAGCTGGTGATTCAGGTCCTGGTCTTTTATGAAATGGCTGACAAGGTCGAGCCTGAGATTGATCTTATGTATATCGAATAAGGGGAAGATCAGCCAGCGTTTCAGCAGGCGGGCTCCCATTGGTGTTTGTGTGTTATCTATAGCTTGCAGCAGGCTCTGGCCTTTTTCATCACTGCTATGCACCAGCTCCAGGTTGCGGATGGTGAAGCGATCCATCCAGAGAAATTCATTGGCAACAATTCGCTGAATGGCATTAATATGTTGCAGGTTAGAGTGCTCTGTATCTTTCAGGTAGTGCAGTGCAGCGCCAGAAGCAATGATACCAGCTTTCATATCCTCTAAACCAAAACCCTTCAGGGATTGAGTCTGGAACTGCTGCAACAACTGGTCGTAAGCATACTGTTCCTGGAAGACCCACTCATCAAGATGAAAAGTGTAAACGCGTGTATCAAAATTTTCTTTAAATCTCTTTTGATGCGATTTGGACAGCAGTACTTCAGATGGCTGAAAGCTCTGAAGCAGCTTATCCATATATTCTATGTTCCCTTGCGCGGCATAGAACTCACCAGTAGTTACATCAAGAAAGGCAACACCGCTTTGTTCTTCGCCGAGGTATAGAGCTGCAAGAAAATTGTTTGTTTTATTTTCCAGTAGCTTGTCACTGGTAGCAACACCCGGTGTTACCAGTTCAGTAACCCCGCGCTTTACGATGCCTTTTACAGATTTGGGATCTTCCAGCTGATCGCAGATAGCAACACGATAGCCCGCCTTTACCAGCTTGTGCAAATAAGTCTCTAAAGCATGGTGAGGGAAGCCGGCCAGTTCTACCGAAGAAGCAGCGCCGTTGGAGCGCTTGGTAAGAGTAATGCCCAATACCCGGGAAGACACCAGGGCGTCCTCTCCAAAAGTTTCATAAAAATCTCCTACACGAAATAACAAGACGGCATCAGGGTATTTGGCCTTTATCTCCCTGTGCTGCTTCATTAAGGGTGTTTCCGTATCCTTCTTAGCCGTTTTTTGCACCTTACAAACCTAGTAAAAAGCAGGCAGAGCCGGCAAGGTGGTAATCCACATGTGGATTACTTGTTAGGACTTAACGGTGAAATAGAAATCTTTTGGGAATACGACATCGTAGCCGCCTTTCCACTTCACCGATTGCCATTCGGAAGTAGGGAAGAGGATTTTCCTGCGGCCATCCTCACTTAGCTCCAGGGGAAGGGTGAAACCGGGAACTGTCTTGTTGAACTTGTAGAACAGCTGGTCTTTTTTGATATAATACTCCAATTCGGGTATATTGGCGGTACGGAGGTATTGATTGAAAATGGCACTAAAGTCGATGCCGCTGACCTGGTTGATATATGACTCAATATCTGCACTGGTCGCAAATGAATGATAGTATTTTTCATTCATCCCCCGGAGCAGCTTCCTGAATTTTGCGTCATCATTCATCATCACGCGGATCATGTGTACGATGTTGGCTGCTTTGTCGTACATATCGCCTGAGCCGTGCTGATGCACACCATATGGACCTATGACCGGCTTATCGTTCTTTATATTCAGGCGCTGGCCCTGCACATACTCGTAGGCCTTTTGTTTGCCTTGCAATTGCTCTGCGAACAGGGTTTCTGTATAAGTAGTAAAGCCTTCATGTATCCAGTTATCGGCTACGTCTCTGGCGGTAATGTTGTTGCCGAACCATTCGTGGCCGCTCTCGTGAATGATAATAAAATCGAATCCAAGTCCGACTCCCGTATTGCTCCTGTCCCTGCCCAGGTAGCCCATCTTATACTGGTTGCCGTATGCAATAGCACTTTGGTGCTCCATGCCCAGGAAAGGCGCCTCCACAAGCTTGTAGCCATCTTCGTAAAAAGGGTAGGGGCCGAGCCAGTATTCAAAGCAGCGCAGCATTTGTTTTGTAACAGCAAACTGCTTACGTGCTTTTTCTTCATTGTACTTCAGTGCGTAGAAGTCGAGATTTAAAACTCCTTTTTCGCCTATCATGGTGTCCTGCCAATGCACGTAGTCCCCTATATAGAAAGCTACATCATAGGTATTAATTGGATTTTTCAAAACGTATTCCCATGAGGAATTTGTGGGATTGGCCATAACGGGGCCGTAGGAGAATTTTCCATTGCTAACGGCAGTCATGTTCACCGGTGTGTTCAGGCGAATGACCATTCCTTTGTCTGGCTCGTCGCTTTGTATGTCCTTACAGGGCCACCAGGCGCTGGCTCCTAG
>DASPNB010000381.1:0-3520 GCA_035626755.1 Flavipsychrobacter sp. | reverse complement strand
AAACAACTCCTGCTATCGCTATGTTGATAAGCAGCTTTATGCTGCCATTTGCAGTAAGCAAAGTAGAATACACATACATCATGCAAAAAGCCGGAAACGAAGCCATGAGCCAGGCGAATATCGTCCCATCATAGGGCGTCGCATGGGTGTACAGCGCATGTATCAGCGGGTAACCATAAAAGGAAGCCCCTACAGCGCACATCACCGAAAAAGGCAACAGGATATTAACGCATAGCTGAATGATCGGCTGGATATTGACTTTCTGCAACAGCATGCGGCCGAACATGGGCAACAGCATGGAAGCAAACATCAATCCGAACATATTGCCTACATCGAGCAAGCGGTAAGAGTGTGCATAGATCCCGTTCTGCGTATCACCCTCTGCTCCCAGCATTCTTTTCATCATAATGGTATCTACACGTGTGTAGATCGACATCAGGAATATAAGTGCTGCATAAGGAAAGCTCTCCTTCATTATTTTCAGCATCCCGGGAATGTTCAATGAAAAGCGCAGGGATATCTTCGATATCTTCTGCAAAGCAATGAACGCAATAAACGCAGCCAGTCCGTAACTGAATATCTGCAAATAAATAAACCACTCTATCTTAAAGTGTTCCCCGGTAGCGGGCAACACCAGCAGCAATCCACAAATAATGATCATGAGGAACCTGTCAAGTATCGAAAGCACGCCATCTGCCTTAAACCGATGCAAACCCGCCACGTTGCTCCTGAAAAATTGCAACAGGTAATTCAGTGCCTGGAAAACTAATACACCCAGCAACATCATCATTTCCCGGCTCTCGAAGCCCATAACCACCCCCATTATGCAGGTAACCACTCCATACAGCATCGCCAGGGCTATCCTTGCTGTGAACATGGAAGGGAATATTTCGGAGAGCTTGTCGGGCTCCCGGGCAATTGCGCGGCTATTATAATTTGTTAACCCGAAATCGAGCAGGATCTGAAAAATGACAGAAAGGTTAAATAAAGCCAGGTAAACACCGTAATCCTCATTGCCCACGCGGTTTTGCACTGTTCTGTCAATGACAAAAAACCACACTGGCTTCACCAATAGGTTGACGGTGATGACAAAAAGGAGGTTTTTTACAAAAAAACGGCGCATCAGAGCGTATATTCGCAGGCTTTAAAACGGTAAAATTATATTTTTGTTGCCATTAGGCTATGCGCATCGCGGTTAATACCCGGCTTCTTTTAAAAGGAAAGCTGGAAGGAATAGGCTGGTTTACATACAGGACTCTCGAAAAGATAGTGCAGCAGCACCCGCAGCATGAATTCATCTTTTTTTTCGACCGACCTTACGATCCGTCTTTTATTTTCGGTCCCAATGTCACCCCTGTCGTTGTTTCACCGCAGGCCAGGCATCCTATTCTCTTCAATATCTGGTTTGAATGGCGCATCCCTGCACTGCTTAAGAAATACAAAGCTGACCTCTTTCTTTCCCCGGACAGTCAAATGTCGCTTAAAACGGCTGTGCCTACCTGCCTGGTAATGCACGACCTGGCATTCGAGCATTACCCGGAGCATTTTAAGCTGTCGCACAAGTTATACTGGAGGCATTATTCACCGCTGTTCGCGCGTAAAGCTACAAGACTCGCTACGGTATCTACCTATTCTAAGGAAGACATATCAAAAAGATATGGCGTACGCCTGGACAAGATAGACGTAGTGTATAACGGCGCCCACGATGAATACCGGCCGCTGAGCAATGCAGAAAGAGAAGAAATAAAGACGCGGTATGCTGATGGCTGCGAGTACTTTGTATTTGCAGGAGCGCTACACCCGCGCAAGAATATTGTGAACCTGCTGGAGGCCTTCATAGCCTTTAAAAAGAAGCAGCGCAGCAATATGAAGCTGGTGATAGTAGGCCGTATGGCCTGGAAATATGATGCCGTAGTGGAGATGAAGGAGAATATGCCCTTTAAAGACGACGTGAAGTGGGTAGGCTATATGAACGTAGACGAACTGAGCAAAGTAATAGGAGGGGCTTATGCCCTTGTATATGCCTCCCTGTTCGAAGGCTTTGGTATTCCGATACTAGAGGCCCTGCAGTGTAATGTGCCAGCCATAGTGAGTAACACTTCCTCCATGCCTGAAGTAGCCGGGGATGCTGCACTATTGGTAGACCCTACGAGCGTAGAAGACATAGCCAATAAAATGGGCCTGATATACAAGGACGAAAACCTCAGAGCCCGGCTGGTAGCCGCGGCACCGGCACAAGTAGAAAAGTTTAACTGGCAAAAATCGGCGGAAAGGCTTTGGGATTGTATGATGAAATGTTTGCCTGCAAAGGGCTGAGCATTTCTTTTTTTGCCGGGAGTTATGTATTTTTTGCCAATTATTTTACATTTATCCAAATTTTCGACATGAAATCGGTTTTTACTGCACTTTTGATCCTGTTATCAGGAACTGTATTTGCCCAGGATGGTTTGAGCAGCACTGAATGGGAGTCTGTGAAATATGACATAGATAAGGCCTGGGGAGACTACAAGCGTCCTGATGCTTTCCGCGTTTGCCTGCCTGAAACCTCGCATCCGCTCAGGGCCGCCAACCTCAGCGATCACGATTGTGTAATGCAGGCTATCCGCAGCGCAAGGACCGTAGGCAATGACGAAGCACTGGAATGGCTCGTAGCATCTGCCTGTCGCAATGCCGGTGCGCAAGCCCGTATCCGCAAAGCCGGTGACCGTGCTGTAAAGTACGCAGTAGACAGCTGGGGCAATCAACTAAAAGAAATGGCCGACTAATAGCAGCCGCCTCATAAAGTTTCTCTGAAAAGCCTTTCCCAGCGGAGAGGCTTTTCCATTTTAAACCCTTCAGTGGCATGTTATTTTTATTTAATTCTTTGTATACAATCCCGTACACTATGAGACTATTATTCATTGCTTTATGCATTACCTGTTCCTTTACGCTCTCAGCGCAGGAATATTCAGCTGCGCTGATGGCAGCCAAAATGGACCTTGATTCTGCCTGGTTCAATGTGGAAAGGCCGGTAGATAAGATATGCCTGCCCGCAGAATCGAACATGCTGAGAAAAAAGGATATGAGCGACCATGCCTGCATGGAAGAATCTATAAAAATGGCCAAACTGGAAGGAGCACAGGCGGCAATACCCTGGCTGCTGGCCACCTTCTGCCATAATCAGCCCGCCCAGGACAGGGTGAACAGGGCAGGAGAAGAAGCCGTTCGGTATGTAATGAACAAATGGGGCGGCGGAGAAGGCACTATGGCAGGAGCAAGGCCTGCTGCAGCTGCCACGGAACCGGTAGTAATGAAAATAAACTTTACCAACAAAACCGGCGAGATACTCTTTCTCTACTCCCTCTTCAGCGATAAACCCGATGGAAAGCGCGATTGCAAAGATTATAAGCCTGTGGGCCCATTACAACCAAACCGCTCTCACCTGCAGGTGATACCCAAGGGCCGCTATATGTGGATACGCGTATCGGGTAGAAAAGCTAATGACGGCTGTGGTGAATTTAAGAAGGAATATAAGGTGGGC
>DASPNB010000380.1:0-2881 GCA_035626755.1 Flavipsychrobacter sp. | reverse complement strand
CCGTAGGGCGTGCTATATCGTTGATAGCGACAGGAGGAGCAGTAGGGATTGCAGGGGCTGAGTCCTTTATTGCCGCCAACTTTGTTAACGACAGTATAAAAATGAATAACGGCACAATAAGGAAGATATTGCATAAATGATACCTTATAAAGGCATTTGTTTTCCCCAATAGTGCCAGCAGAATGGTCAGTATTGTGTAACAGATCGCAGCTACTATTAGCGAATTGAGCAGGGCCTCTGCAATGATGGGTGCTGCCTGGTATATCATAACTAAGGTTTTTTAGATTGTTTGGCTTTTTCTATCATGGTCTTTATCTGTTCCAGCTCCTCCGGAGTTGTTTTATAGTTGCTCAGGGCATTCATTACCAACTCTCCCGCGCTGCCGCTGAACAGGCTTTTCATCACCTTGTCCATGAACTTCCTCTGTACTCTTTTTATGTCTACATCTGGATAGTATATGTGCTGCCTGCGGCTGTCGTCGCGTTTTAGTAAGCCTTTATCATACATTACCTGCATCTGTTTCAGTGTAGTGGTGTACACAGCCTCCCTTCCCCCGGCCAGTTCTTCATGAACCTCTTTTACTGTAGCCTGTTTCTTGTCCCACAGCACCTGCAGTATCTCCAGTTCGGCCTCTGTAATATGTATATCCTTTTTACTCATTGTACGATATTTGTCGTACTAAAGTACGATTCTTATCGTAAAACGAAAATTTTCGGGAAAAATTTTACCGGTTGCCTCTTTTTTTCTTCGTTACCCAGTACAACCCTTTTACGTTGGCTTGCCACTCAGGCAGCAGGATGACCAGGATGATCTCCTCCGACAGTTCAACTATTGTGACAACAACTGCTATGTAAAATAACCAGAGCGGCGTTTGACTGACGAAGAACAGCAGTATCAGAAAGCTACCCTGCAATACAGCTGCAAGCTTTGCCAGGTAAGTATGAAAACTGCTGACCTTTTTGTATCGCACCAGAGCCATGACCGTTTGTATCACAACCAGCGCCAGCATTATGATGATGAGTACCAACTCTTGCCTGACAAATTCGGGCTTAAGTTTGAATACTCCTATAATAGCCACCAGTATCGTGAGGTCGTCGGCAATAGAGTCGAGCCTGGCTCCCATCACACTGCTTACCTTATACTTCCGCGCCAGGAAACCATCTATTGCATCAGTGAAAAAGCTAACGGCCAGCATCCATTTAAAAATGTCTGGTTGTTCGGTAAAGACCAGGTACAGCAAAAAGAAGGAAGCGACCAGCCGGTAGATTGTAACGGCGTTGATGATATAGTAGCTGGTCTTTTGCATAAGATGAAATTACATGAGTGTTAATTTATCGCTTCGCTTTTGCAAAAACATAACATCTGCCGGCTTACGTTCAAGAACATATTTGCAGTCCGATTGTTTAGCTCTATAGACACACAAAAGTATCGTTTATGAATATAGAATTTCATATGCCGCATGGTAGGGTAGCAGAAAAGATAGTAAAAGCGGTCAGGGATAAATTGATAAGCCTATACCGGAGTTATAAAGACATATCCCGCGCCGAGGTGCACTTCAAAGAGCAGGGAAGAACTGACCGGAACAAGTTCTGCGAAATAGACCTGACCATATACGGCAGTTCGCTTTCTGTTCAGCGGAGTGCGGGGAGTTTTGAACAAGCTACCGGCAAGACATTGAGAGCTATTACCGAAAAGGTAAATGAACAGATAGCTCGCCTGCATGAACCTCCGGATATCATCACCTCTACCGTTAAAGTATAAATTATAGCTCGCACTGTAACAAGCACCCTGCAAATGTTTTCGTTTTGTTATCAGAAGGGGTAATATTCATGGGAATGGCCTTAGATGTATTATTTTGCAGCAAATATTTTACATATGTGGGTTAAGATCACTTCTATAGAGCAACTGGAAAGACTGCACGCCGGATCGCTGATAGCTATACACCCGCTGCAGGGCGCCCCAACAGAAACCTTTGATGACTCTGACCCTGACCAGGTATCGCACCGCCTGGTGGCTGAGAACGATACAAGAGACAAGATGATACTCACGGCACCGTTGCAACGCAAGGAGGAAGCACGTACCGTTACTTCTGCACGTATGGGCAACCTGATGCTCGGCGACGGCCATATAGACTATGCTGATATCCTGGAACACGGTACATGGTGGATACAGCAGGGCATCTAGTTTTACTTCCTGATGAAATAGAAGTCGCAGCCATCCATAAAGCTGGAATAGAAGACCACTTCATCTTCGCATAAATAGATATAACCATTCAGGTACCTGGAATAGCCGGTTGTGGATATACTCCATATATTATCCCCTGATTGAGAAAGCGTCCATGTCCCTTCAGATTCGATCTTGCCGTCTTCGAAGACCTTATACACAGCTGCATCGCTGAAGGTGATTACAACATGTCTATCAGCCGTAAAGGTGCTGTCACCTGTCCAGAAACAGGTGTTGCTTACCCACAGCCAGGTACCCTCAAGCGCTGAGACGATCTGGGAGGGGTAGCGGTTCTTGCTATTGTGGCACTCCATGATCTCCGCAATGTTAAATGCCGGTCCCGTGCTGGCGCCAACTTTGTCCGCTTTTTCCTTTTTACAGGAACCGGCCGTTATAGTTGCAAACAGCCCCAGGCAGGCAAGAGCGGTGATGCAGGTGGCTTTAAAAGTTCGTCCGGTGTTCATAACATTAAGTTAGTTTTTATGTCATGGTACAATAATAGTGCCGCGGATCTCATTTAAACCTGCGAGGCCGCCAATAAAGGCAGCCCCGTGTTACATACTCTGCGGCAGGGCCGCGAAGATCCTTTTAAACATCCTCACCTCAGGTCTATCACTTCCATACCCGGGTTCTTTTTCGGGTCGAAGGTGAAGGTGGC
>DASPNB010000379.1:0-3097 GCA_035626755.1 Flavipsychrobacter sp. | reverse complement strand
CTTTGTCTTCACTGGTATTTCCTCATCAATTGGTAAGGCTTATACTGGCTGAGCAGGTTTATCGGGCTTTTTCCATCATCAACAATTCTCCTTATCACCATTCCTAATTCTTAACTTCAAACTTTATTCAGAGCAATGAGCTATACTTTAATCTTTGTTATCGTTACGGTTTTGGCCTCACTGGGGGCTTTTACCAACAAGGAACTATACAATAAGTTCATCATGTATCCTTACGCGATGAAGGACAACCGCAAGGAATATTACCGTCTCCTGACCAGCGGCCTCATTCATGCCGACTATATTCACCTGTTCTTCAACATGTTCGCTTTGTACTCTTTCGGTAAACAAGTGGAGATGACTTTTGAGGCGATTGGCCGGCCATATGTCTATCCTACGCTCTATATCCTGGCCATCATAGCATCTTCCCTACCCGACCTGGTGAAGTATAAAAACCAAAGCTATTACCGCTCTTTGGGTGCTTCTGGTGGAGTATCCGCGGTACTATTCTCAAGCGTCTACTTCTTCCCATGGTCGGGCGTAATGATATTCCCGATACCATTCTCCATTCCGGCCATTGTGTTTGCGGGACTGTACCTTGTGTACTGTGTATACATGTCAAAAAAAGGCGGGGATAATATCAACCACAGCGCACACTTCTGGGGAGCAATGTTTGGCTTTGTATTTACCTTCCTCTACGACCCAAGTCATGGAAGAATATTTATTGAACAGATAACGAACCGCTAAGATTGAAGTTTGACCATTAGCACTTTTTCGGTGCTGTCCTTAATTTTAAAGCGTTCATCTATTCGCATGCCGCAGACCCATGCTACACGTTTGCTGCATTCCAGCACCCAGACATGTTCTTTATCATGGATAGGCACTTTCTGATCGATCAGAAAACGGGCAACCTTTTTCTTTTTCATGCCCATCCCGAGGGGGTAGAAATAATCTCCCAGTCTCCACTTACGAAGCGTGACAGGGAATACTATATTCTTCATGTCCAGGCAGGCTATAACAGCATCTGCAGGTATGATTTTAGGTTTTTGTTCAATTGAAAAATGAAACTTAGTCCTGCCGGCATCTATATTACATGGCGCACCTTCAATGGAAATGATGTCGGTTTCGCTTTGCTTCTGCGCGGTGATAATGAGAAAATCACGATCTCGTATAATGCGGTGTGACGGCGATGAAATAAAGTGTCCGCTACCCGAATCCAACAGCGATAAAATATGCGGCAACTGCGAAGGCGTAAAACCATAAGGTTCAAATAGCTCGTAGCAGATAGTCTCCAATGGCTGGCGCAGCTTCAACTTTTTTACCGGGATATAAATGTCCTGCCCTCTTTGTTCGGTTAATTTTTTACGCTCGGCGTCTATGGCTTTATTATAAAGCATCTCCACCTGTGCCAGGCGTTGAATGCTATCGTTGATGTGCTGAACCGCATTGGGGAAACTCTCCGCGACCGCAGGAATAATATTGTTGCGGATTGCATTGCGCGTATATGCATCACTGGCATTCGAGGCGTCTTCACGGAAAGAAATTCCATGAGCCTTGGCATAGCTATACAAATCTTCTTTCATGGCAAACAATAGTGGCCGGATTATGTAACCATTCTGCTCCGGCACGCCATGCATACCGCTGATCCCGGTACCTTTAAAAAGGTTCATTAGTACGGTCTCCACATTGTCATTAGCATGGTGGGCGGTAGCCAGGTTACCATAACCATTTTCACGCATTAGCATATCCAGCCACTCATAGCGCAGAATACGCGCCGTTTCCTGCACGCCTTTCTTCCATTCCTCAGTCTTCTCTTTAGTATTGAAACGGGTATTGTGAAATGCAACCTTATTCTTTTCTGCCCATTCTTTCACCAACTGTTCATCCTTATTTGCGTCCTCTCCCCTAAGCTGGAAATTGCAATGTGCCACAGCGACGGACAAACCGCTTTTGAGAAAGAGTTCTGCCATTACCATAGAGTCCACGCCGCCACTTACTGCCAAAAGCGTTGTCTTGCCTTTAGCCTTCACAGCCTGTACCAGCTTATTTGCCTGAAATTGTTTGAGTAGATCCATCATTAATATACCAGGTCTTCGTGAGCGGCCTGCAACTCGCTATAGGTATGCATATCTTTTTGTTCCCTGGCCACTTTCATGCCGTTCTCATAAATAGCTATTGCCTCCTGCTGCGCTCCCAACCGCTCCAATAACTTGCCGAGGTGATAGTAAGTTGCGACGTAAGAGGCATCATTCTGAATATTAGCTTCAAACAGTCCGCGTGCATCTTCATCCTTCCCCAGCTTTACGTATTCCAGTGCCAGGGCATGGTTCAAGAAACAATCAGCAGGTGAGGCCTTCAGAAATTCCTTCAGCTTTTCTATGCGTTCGCTCATAACTAGGCAAAAATACTAATTGAACTACTAAACTACCTGTCCGCTCGATATTATTCATGAATTTGCATATATTGGCTGAGATTCAGTTCTTTACTCCAATGACAGAGAACAACAAATCAAACGAAACAAAACGCCTGCTGAATATTCCTGGAGATAAGAGAAGCGTCATTATTGCTGCGCTGGCGGCCATATGCTTATTCCCTTTCGTTACACCGTCTGTTGCCCTGCTGGCCGGGTTTGTAGTCACTAATGTTATAGGCCAGAGCTCTCCCAAAAAAATATCGAATTTTACCAAGATCCTTTTGCAGTGCTCCGTGGTAGGCCTCGGCTTCGGAATGAACCTGCAGAGCGCAGTAAAGGCAGGCAAGGATGGACTGCTCTTTACCGTTAGCGCTATAGCCGGCATTTTGCTGCTAGGCTACCTGCTCGGCAGGCTTTTGAAGACCGACAGCAAAACCACCAGCCTGCTCTCATCCGGTACTGCCATATGTGGCGGTAGTGCTATTGCAGCCGTTGCGCCCATTATACAAGCTAACGAGAAACAAATCTCCATATCATTAGGCATCGTGTTCATCCTTAATTCGGTGGGTCTGTTTCTCTTTCCACCGCTGGGACACAGCTTCAATTTAAGCCAGGACCAGTTTGGGCTGTGGAGCGCCATAGCCATTCATGATACCAGCTCTGTAGTGGGTGCAGCCAGCAGGTATG
>DASPNB010000378.1:0-6009 GCA_035626755.1 Flavipsychrobacter sp. | reverse complement strand
ACTATGCGATGCAGCAAGTGCTGCATCGTAGCAGCTGGTTTTCCTGCAGGAATTCAGGAGGAATAGAGAAAAAACAGAGAGTGTGATGAATACGGTTATTGTTATTATGCGCTTCATTGACGGGGAGTTTTCATAAAGTTAAGGAATTAGTGTATCTGATATTTCATTTTGTGTACAAAAAACGTGAGGTGAGGTTGCTTCGCCGCGCAGACTTTAGGCAAGTTTCTCAACTGAATCGAGGTTTGCGGCTCACAAAGACGAGCGCAATAGAAAAGCTGCCCGCAGGGCAGCTTTTCTGAAATATGTAAATGCCTGAATCAGTTCTTGCTCATTTCAGCATAGTACTTGTGGAAGTAAGGGATCGTTTCGATACCCTTGAAGTAGTTGAAGATATCGTACTTCTCGTTAGGTGAGTGGATATTGTCGTTATCCAGTCCGAAGCCGAGGAGTACGGTCTTCAGGCCCAGAGTCTTCTCGAACAGGGCAATGATAGGGATAGAGCCGCCACCACGAGTAGGTATTGGGTCTTTACCGAAGGAAGTTTTGATAGCTTCTGCCGCAGCTTTGTACGCAACCGAGTCGGTAGGGGTCACAACAGGCTCGCCGCCGTGGTGTGCTGTTACCGTTACTTTCACGCCCGCCGGAGCGATGCTGCGGAAGTGCCTGGCAAACATCTCAGATATCTCATCAGAGCTCTGGTTAGGAACGAGGCGCATAGATATCTTGGCATTGGCCTTTGAAGGCAGAACGGTCTTGGCACCTTCGCCTGTATAGCCGCCCCAGATACCATTCACGTCCAGTGTAGGACGTGTACCGGTGCGTTCCAGCGTAGTATAGCCTTTCTCGCCACGTATGTCGTCAATGCCTAGTTCTTTCTTGTATTCTTCGAGGTCGAACGGAGCGCCGTTGAGGGCTTTGCGTTCTGCCTCGGTGAGGTCTTGTACTTTGTCGTAGAAGCCGGGGATAGTGATGTGATTATTCTCATCATGCATAGAAGCGATCATCTTCGCCAGTATGTTGATGGGGTTGGCAACAGCACCACCATATACGCCAGAGTGCAGGTCGCGGTTAGGACCAACTACCTCTACTTCCATGTAAGCGAGACCGCGCAGGCCGGTCTCCAGGCTCGGGTGCTCCATGCTGATCATAGAAGTATCGGAAACGAGCACGATATCAGCTTTCAGTTTTTCCTTATTGCCTTCCAGGAATTTTCCCAGGTTGGCAGAACCAACTTCCTCTTCACCTTCAATCATGAATTTAACGTTGCAGGTGAGTGTGTTGGTCTTGTTCATTACCTCAAAAGCTTTGACGTGCATGTACATCTGGCCTTTGTCATCGCAGGCGCCGCGGGCGTAGATCTTTTCGTCCTTTATAACAGGCTCGAAAGGACCGCTGTGCCAAAGCTCCAGGGGATCAGCAGGCTGCACATCGTAGTGGCCATATACCAGGACGGTAGGAGCAGAAGGATCGATCATTTTTTCGCCGTAAACGATGGGATGTCCGTCGGTGGGGCAAATCTCAGCTTTATCGCAACCTGCTTTCAGAAGGCTTTCTTTTACGGCGTCTGCGCAACGCGCTACGTCGCCCTTGTATTTGCTATCGGCGCTTACAGACGGGATGCGGAGCAGATCGAGCAGCTCATCTAAAAAGCGTTGTTTATTCTGTGCTAAATAGTCGGTCCAAACTTGCATGGTCTAAAATTTTTATGGAGTTCAAAAGTAGTGTTTAAGTGTGAATCTAGGTATGGTGAGCAGGAAGGGGAATTTAAGGGCGTCTAACCAGTGTTTATTATTAAAAATTTATAATATTGTGTTTTACATTAATGCAGGTCAGGTATGGAAAATAAGCAAGACACGTTTATCTGGAAGTTCGTACAGGAAGTCTGGAACAAGGGCGATGAAAAAGCCATAGATGAAATGATGCATCCTGACTGCATTGTGCGTGGTCTTGGCCCGATGGACCTGGTGGGGCCTGAGCAGTTCAAACCTTTCTTTTTTACTTTCATCAACGATTTCTCGGAGATACAGCTGATAGTGGAAGACGTAATAGTGGAAGGCGAAAAGCAAGTATCCCGATGTGTTGCCAGGGGCCGACATAACAGCACCGGGCACCAGGTAGACTTTACGGGTATAAGTATCTTTCGTGTGGTGGATAATAAGTTGGCAGAAGCCTGGAACAATTATGACTTCGCAAGAATGATCCAGCAAATAACCGGTGATAAAGAATAAAGTAAAGGCAAAAGTAAAACGGCCTTAGAGCCATTTAGGGTAATATAGGTGTGAAAAGGGCCTTTTTTCCGGTAATATTGCTGCAAGTAGCTGATTAGGGGTAGGCCGGGAGCTTATAATAAATAAATTTGAGTAACTTTGCACACTTTTAAATTATTCTGCTCCATATGAAGTTGTCGCAATTTAAATTCGACCTGCCACTCAACCTGATAGCTCAACACCCTGCTAAGACACGTGAAGAAAGCCGATTGATGGTAGTGCATCGCGACACAGGTAAGATAGAGCACAAGACCTTTAAAGACATCCTGGGATTCTTTCACGACAAGGATGTAATGGTAGTGAACAACACCAAGGTTTTCCCGGCCCGCCTATACGGCAAGAAAGAAAAGACCGGCGCCAAGATAGAAGTATTCCTGCTGCGTGAGCTGAACAAGCCCAACCGCCTGTGGGACGTAATAGTGGACCCCGCACGTAAGATACGCGTAGGCAACAAGCTCTACTTTGGCGATAATGATGAGCTGGTAGCAGAAGTAATAGACAACACCACGAGCCGCGGCCGTACTATACGTTTCCTGTTTGATGGTGATGATACACAGTTCCGCGCTATGCTGGAGCTGCTGGGTGAAACACCACTCCCCAAGTACATAAAGCGCAAACCGGAAGAAGAAGATAAAGAACGCTACCAGACAGTGTATGCCAAGCACGAAGGTGCTGTGGCCGCACCTACTGCAGGTCTGCACTTCAGCCGCGAGCTGATAAAGCGCCTGGAGATAGTGGGCGTGAAATTTGCCGAAGCTACGCTGCATACAGGGCTGGGGACCTTCCGCCCGATAGAAGTGGAAGACCTTAGCAAGCACAAGATGGATGCGGAGTACTACAAGGTAGATGAGTATGCCTGCGGTATAGTGAACCGTGCCAAGCAAGACGGCCGCAGTATATGCTCTGTAGGTACCACCACTATGCGCGCCATAGAAAGCACGGTGACAGCGCAAGGCCTGCTGAAACCGGGAGAAGGATGGACCAACCTGTTCATTCATCCACCATATGAGTTCAACATTGCCAATAAGCTTATAACCAACTTCCACCTGCCAAAGACGAGCCTGCTAATAATGGTGTGCGCTTTTGCGGGCTATGACCTGACCATGGAAGCGTATCAGACCGCCATAAAGGAGAAGTACCGCTTCTTCAGCTACGGCGATGCCATGATAGTTATATAATAAATGTTAATTCGCAATAAGCTGATAGTTAAAATCGTTATAACAGCGTATGGAAATCCGTACGCTGTTGTATTTTTATCTTAGTAATCATGCAACAACAGATCAAAAACATCATCAAGGCGTCGATAGACACCAAACAGCAAATATTGCAGGATGAAGCACTAGTGAGTGAGGTTGAAAAAGTGGCGATGGTAGTAACAGAGGCATTCAGGAAGGGCAACAAAGTACTCCTATGCGGTAATGGAGGCAGCGCAGCAGACGCACAGCACATTGCAGCGGAATTCAGCGGCCGTTTTTATTCAGACAGGGATCCATTGCCTTCTGAGGCACTGCACTGTAATACATCCTATTTAACAGCTGTAGGAAACGATTACGGCTTTGAATACGTATATAGCAGAATAGTAAAAGGCATGGGCAAAAGCGGCGACATACTGATAGGACTGAGCACTTCAGGTAATTCTGTTAATATTATCAATGCTATAGAACAGGCGAAGAAAATTGGTATGATTACTGTAGGCTTTACAGGTAAGGGAGGAAAGATGAAAGACCTATGCGACCATATCATAAATGTACCGAGTACCGATACACCAAGAATACAGGAAGCGCACATAATGGTTGGCCACATAGTGTGCCAGCTGGTAGAAGAACAATTATTTAATAAGAGCTAAAACAGGGGAACAATGGAAAATTCATTTCACACGCAGCTCCAGCTGGATAAAAGCTGGACCCTATTCTTAGACCGCGACGGAGTAATTAATGAAGAGATAGTAGGTTCTTACATTACTTCAACAGACGAGTTTAAGTTTTGCAACGGAGCGCTTGAGGCGCTTACCGCACTGAGCAGCATTTTTGGCAATATAGTAGTAGTGACCAACCAACGTGGTGTGGGTCGCGGAATAATGAGCCTGGAAGCGCTGCGCGATATCAACAGCACAATGGGAACCGCAGTAAGCACCAGCGGTGGCCGGATAGATAAAGTATACTCCTGCACGGCGGTAGACGATGCCGACCGCAACAGGAAGCCTAATACCGGTATGGCGGAACAAGCCAGGCAAGACTTTCCCGAAATAGACTTCAAAAAAAGCGTAATGGTGGGTAACAGCCTGAGCGATATGGAGTTTGGTAAGAGGATGGCAATGCATACAGTCTTCCTGACTACCAAGCATGAGCCTTTTGCCCTGCCTAATGACCTGATAGATCAACAATTCGCATCGCTGCTGGCCTGGGCCAATACCCTGAAGAAGGCGAATGAAATGGTGGGGTAGTGGCGGCGGGCAGTTGCAGTGAGCAGTTGATAAGAAAACAGAGAAATATTAATATTATCGGCATAAGTATGTAATTACTTATGTTCTTACGGCCCGGAGCTGATCCGGGCCGTAATTTTTTGGCAAAATGCCGGGAAAAGTGTGTTTTAACCGCAGAGGGCACAAAGAAGGCGCAAAGCTTCGCAAAGCATGAGGCCTGCCGAGAGTCATTTTGAGGGGCTGGAAGACTGCATTTGCGGGCATTTACCTGATATTCACCCAATATTTTTCCTGCCGGATTTTTTCTTTTGTAAATAAATAAAATCCCATTACCTTTGCAGTCCTTTTAAAATATGGCTAAACAGTCTTTAATCAAACAAGACGGGACTATCGTAGAAGCTCTGTCGAACGCAATGTTTCGTGTTCGCCTGGAAAACGGACACGAAATCCTGGCCACTATCTCGGGGAAAATGCGGATGCACTACATACGTATCCTACCCGGTGACAAGGTAGGGGTAGAAATGAGTCCGTATGATTTGAGTCGTGGTCGTATTATATATCGTTATAAATAAACAGTTTAAAGTAACCAGATATGAAGGTTAGAGCATCGATAAAGAAGCGCAGTGCAGATTGCAAAATAGTGCGTCGCAAGGGCAGGCTTTATGTAATTAACAAAAAGAATCCCCGCTTTAAGCAGCGCCAGGGATAACTGCTTATTGCAGATTGTAAATTGTACATTTTTAAATTTTAAATATTCAATATTAATGGCTCGTATAGCTGGTATTGATCTTCCGAAGAACAAACGTGGTGAGATAGCGCTTACCTACATCTATGGTATTGGCCCTAGCACTGCTCAGTACATTCTTTCAAAAGCCGGTATCGATTATGATAAGAAGGCTGCTGAGTGGAATGATGAGGAGCAGACGGCTATCCGTAATATCATCGCCGGTGAGTTCAAAGTAGAAGGTCAGTTGCGTTCTGAAGTGCAAATGAACATTAAGCGCCTCATGGATATCGCTTGTTATCGCGGTCTGCGTCATCGTAAAGGTCTTCCTTTACGCGGACAACGTACCCGTACTAACAGCCGTACCCGTAAAGGTAAGCGTAAGACAGTTGCAGGTAAGAAGAAAGCACCTAAGAAGTAGTAATAGGCTGAGCGGCTTGCTGCTCACACTGTACTACACCTTATTAAGAGTTACTGCCGGATCTGCGTGGGTGTTGCAAGGAGGAGTAATTCGATAGCAGGTAAGAATGCTTGCTACTATTTTTTAAACGACTACCTTAAGTAAAGTAAAATGGCAAAAGCACAAGCCGGTAAAG
>DASPNB010000377.1:0-2018 GCA_035626755.1 Flavipsychrobacter sp. | reverse complement strand
TGGGGCAATACAAGCACAAGATGAATATCAGGAAATGCATCAATGAACGCCTTGATAGTATGATACAGTATTGGCTTTTCCTGCAAAGGGAGGAACTGCTTGGGAAGCGCGCTTCCCATTCTTAGCCCTTTGCCACCTGCGACTAGTACTGCATATTTCTTCATATCTTTAAGTAAACCTCTACAAAAAAACATCTTTCTTATGTCAGCTCCAAGAAAAGTGCTGCTAAGCCTGGGAATTACTATGCTAACGATTATTGGCCAGGATGCCAAAGCGCAGATAGTCTACTCTGTAGAATATAAAAGCGATGCAGATGTGAAAGTCTTTGTATCAGAATATAAGAGTGATGCCGACCTGGTGGTGCATAAAGCGAAATATAAGAGTGACGCAGGAGACAATGATGGTGTATGGTTTTTTGCCGACTACAAAAGTGACGCGAAGAAGAAAATATACTTCTGTGAGTACAAGAGCGATGCGGATATGGTCATCTTCTTTGCCGATTATAAGAGCGATGCCGGCTGGAAGAATAGCAGTAAGAAGCATTTGATGTACTAAACCACGATTCTTTTTTTTTTGATTGGTCGGGATCCGGCCACTGCCAGAATCGTTTTAGGTATATTCTGAGATAATTTTGAGGGTAGAAGTATTGCCAGACAAGGGTTTCGGGATTTTTTGCCTCAATCTTAGATCAAGATGGATCAATTTTAGATTCATTTTAGATCAATTTTAGATTCATTTACCTCCATTTTACCTCAATCATATATCCATACAGATCAATGTGTCCCGTCCTGAAATAGGTTTACAGATTTTCAAAGAACTACGGCGGAGATATGGCATACAGGCGCCTTAGTACTCCAGTAAAGTAAAGATACGAAATGAGCGAGGGGTAAGCCAAATTTTGAAGTTGCTATGTGCATAACTTTTGCCTTATTTCACTTTTTGCCGATTTGATGCCGATATGTTCTGCTGCACAGAAGTCTGAACCAGGATTGGGGGATTAAGGGATTGACCAGGAAACAATGATTCTTGACAAAGAAAAAGACCCACCTTATGATGGGCCTTTATTATTTTTTATTGCCTTTATTATTTCACCTCGTGCATCAGCTTTCTTACTATTGGTGAGATAGCTATCATTACGACACCCGCAACGAGCGCATAGATTGCCAGCTGCTGGTAGCCGTTAGTGTAAGAAATGAGCTTGTCCATTTTGCTGGCGCCTTCACCTGCCTGGCTAATGCCAGCACCGAGTATACCCGCTACGTATTGTCCGTAGGCAGAGGCCAGGAACCACATACCCATCATCATACCCTGTAATGGTTTGGGTGAAAGCTTGGTCATGATAGAAAGCCCTATAGGCGATAAGCATAGCTCACCGAAGGTAATGACCAGGTAGGCCATGGTAAAGACATCGAGCGAGGTAACACCTTCTGCGTTTGCAAAGTGAACTGTTGCATAGAACACGTAGAACGCCGCAGCAAGGAACAGGAAGCCTAAACCAAATTTCACAACCGTATTGGGTTCTATCTTTTTCTTAGCAAGGCCTAACCAAACCAGACCAACTACGGGTGCAAATATGATAACGAAGAGAGAATTGGCCGCATTGTTTACACCATTGGGATCAGCCGGTATGGCTCCGAGTAGTTTATCATTAAGGTTCTCAGCAGCGAAGAGGCTCAGTGAACCGCCGCTTTGCTCAAAGAACGCCCAGAAAAGGACTGAGAAAACAATAAACACCAAGGCCGCTAACAGCTTTTGTTTTTCCTTAGCAGAATATTTCGTCATTTCATAAAAAAGGTAAAGCAAAGCTGCAGGACCGATGATATACATGAACCAATCGGTATACTCTGTCTTAGCCACCATTGTCATAATTACCGGGATGATGGCAAGTGAGCCTATATATACAAGTATCTCGTAGAGTTTTGCATTCTTTACCCCACCTTGTACCGGCTTATTCTCCGTTAGGATGTTTACATCCTTGCCACCGGCGAAGTCGGCAACCGGTCTTGGAAGAAGTGGTG
>DASPNB010000376.1:0-6943 GCA_035626755.1 Flavipsychrobacter sp. | reverse complement strand
ACCGAACTCCGCCAGGCGCTCTGCAAACTTCAGCAGCAGCAGCTCTCCCCTTTCCTGGAACATGATAGCGCGGCCTTTAAACTGCACGTAGCATTTTACTTTGTCGCCCTCTTTCAGGAACTTTTCGGCGTGCTTAGCCTTGAAATCAAAATCGTGGTCGTCGGTATTGGGAGTGAAGCGTATTTCTTTTACTTCTGATTGCTTGGCCTTTGCTTTCTGCTCTTTATCCTTCTTCTTCTTTTCGTAAAGGAACTTTTTATAGTCTATCAGCCTGCAAACGGGGGGCACGGCATTGGGAGATATTTCCACCAGGTCCACCTCCTGCTCTTCGGCCATTTTTATAGCCTGTGCTATGGGGTATACTCCCGGTTCTATGTCTTCGCCTATCACACGTACTTCAGCTGCTGTTATCTCGCGGTTCAGCCGGTGTTCGTTCTGTACTTGTCTTGGTTTAAAGAATGGTTTTCCTTTACCTCTTTTTTGCATTAATCGGTTTTAAAAATGATGGCAAAAATAGTGCATTTTATTAAAGAAATGCATATCCTAAGCCGTTTAAACTTTATACAATATTAATTTAACTTTTTTCCTGCCAACTGGTCGCGCACTATGCCTGCCAGCTCGTCTACAAACGCCTCCAGGGCTACTGAGCCTTTATCACCTTCGCTTTGCTTACGAACTGAAACCTGGTTTTCGGCCATTTCTTTTTCGCCTACAATAAGCATATATGGCACCTTCATCAGTTCGGTGTCGCGTATTTTCTTACCAATTTTCTCGCTGCGGTCATCTATTTCAACACGAATATCAGCTGCTTTGAGCGCATTAGCCACCTTTTCAGCATACTCATTGAACTTGTCGCTGATCGGCAGCACCTTTACCTGTTGGGGAGCCAGCCAGAAAGGTAGCTTACCTGCGCAGTGTTCCAGGAGAACGGCCGTAAAGCGCTCCATAGAGCCGAACGGTGCACGATGTATCATTACCGGGCGCTTACGGGTATTATCTGCATCTACATATTCCAGTTCAAAGCGCTCAGGCAGGTTATAGTCTACCTGGATAGTACCCAGCTGCCAGCTGCGACCCAGGGCATCCTTTACCATGAAGTCGAGCTTAGGACCGTAGAATGCAGCTTCACCATATTCTATCACGGTATTCAAACCTTTTTCGGCTGCGGCTTCCATGATGGATTGCTCGGCAATCTCCCAGTTTTCATCTGAGCCGATATACTTGCTGCGATCTTCCTGGTCACGCAGAGATATCTGGGCAGTGAATTCGTGGAAATCCAGTGAAGTGAACACATACATTACCAGGTCTATCACCTTCTTAAACTCGTCCTTTACCTGCTCAGGGCGGCAGAAAAGGTGAGCATCATCCTGGGTAAAGCCACGAACGCGTGTAAGCCCATGTAGTTCACCGGACTGCTCGTAGCGGTACACTGTACCGAACTCTGCAAGACGAAGCGGCAGGTCTTTATAAGAACGGGGTGAAGATTTATATATCTCGCAATGGTGCGGGCAATTCATTGGCTTAAGCATGAATTCCTCTCCTTCCTGGGGCGTAGTGATGGGACGGAAACTATCCTTACCATACTTTTCCCAGTGACCCGAGGTAATATAGAGTTGCTTGCTACCTATATGAGGAGTGATGACGGGTAAGTAACCGCTTGCTATCTGTGCCTTTTGCAGAAACTGCTGGAGCCGTTCACGGAGCATAGCGCCCTTGGGCAGCCACAGCGGCAAACCGCTTCCTACCTTTTCGGAAAAGGTAAACAATTCCAGTTCGCGGCCCAGCTTACGATGATCGCGCTTCTTAGCTTCTTCCAGCAATACCAGGTACTCATCCAGTTCCTTCTGGTTAGGAAAAGTGATACCGTATATGCGCGTAAGCATTTTGTTCTTTTCGTTACCCCTCCAATAGGCACCGGCGATATTAGTAAGCTTCACAGCCTTTATAAAGCCTGTATTAGGTATGTGAGGACCGCGGCATAGATCGGTAAAGTTGCCCTGAGTATAAAACGTGATCTCACCGTCGTTCAGACCTTCAAGCAACTCCAGCTTATATTGGTCTTGCTTGTCGGTGAAATATGCTATGGCTTTATCCTTTGGCATTTCCTCGCGTACATATTCGCTACCGGTTTTTGCCAGTTCTTTCATTTTATCTTCCAGCTTCTTCAGATCTTCCTCAGAAATAGAACGCTCGCCTAAGTCAATATCGTAGTAGAAACCATTGTCGATTGCCGGACCGATACCAAACTTCGTACCCGGGAAAAGTGATTCCAGCGCCTCAGCCATCAGGTGGGCTGAAGAATGCCAAAATGTAGCCTTTGCACCTGTATCTCCCCAGGTCAGCAGCTTCAGTGTTGAATCGTTCTTAATAGGACGGGAAGCATCCCAAACCTCTCCATTCACCTCAGCAGCCAGCACCTTACGGGCGAGGCCTTCGCTGATAGACTTTGCTACATCCATAGCAGTAACGCTT
Source organism: Flavipsychrobacter sp. (assembly GCA_035626755.1). GTDB lineage: Bacteria > Bacteroidota > Bacteroidia > Chitinophagales > Chitinophagaceae > MKUN01. The sequence goes on along the minus strand of DASPNB010000376.1, from coordinate 4,471 downwards.
CCTTCATACTCGCGCACTGCGCCATCGGGCAATGTAATCTTTACCATATAAATTATCTGTCTTTCAAAAACAGGTGGCAAAAGTACGAATTGCCACCGGATGTATAAATTTTACAAAAAAGCCAGCCCGCAAGCGGACTGGCTATGAATCAGTTACTATACCGCTTAATTTTTTTGGAATTTGTGTTCCACCTTAACCGTATCCAGAACACTATTGATGATCATGGTTTCCTGGTACTCCAGCGTAAAACTTCCATCGGAAAAATCCTTCACTTTCGCGATAAACGTTCGATAGTTGAACAAGCGATCGCAGTTGTAGAAATTGAGGGATTCATCGTTTTGGGTAAATTCCCACCTATAATGATAAAGATCGCCCTCATTGGTAGAGCATTTATTATCAGCAGTCTGGTGGGTACCCGTAAAGTTTTCAAAAAACTGCAGAATATCGTCTTTTTTGCACTCAGGATAGAGGTCCAGGCGGGAAGTATCCGAGCCATCTTCTTTCTGGTAAGTGACTTTAAACTCGGCAGTTTTCCAGGTTGTAGGCTTTTCATTGGCCCCTGAAGTCTTATTAGAGCCGTAGAGGATTTGTGTCCTTGTGAGAGGCACATCCATAGTTTGCTCCTTATTGCAAGAAGTAAAAACAGCTGCCGCTGCACAGGCCAAAATAAATTTTCTCATAGAGCCCAAAATCATTTTAAACACCTAAAACTAATGAATATAGCTCTGTTATAAAAGAAAGAAGGGATAAATATTTTTGTTATAGATATAAATAGCTGGCTATCCCGACTACCCAAAGGGCATGAAATGGCTGTGGAGTAAATTTAGACGCATTACTGGAATATTAGCGGCCTATAAATTAGCTTTGCCGGATAGATGAAAAGAGTTTTTCCTCTCATAGTATTATTAATTACCCTATCCGTTCTGGGCATCATGTTCATCCAGATGCACTGGATACAAAGCGCCATCTTCGTAAAAAGGCAGCTCCACGAAAAGAACATAGAGAATTCGCTGATACAGATAAAGGAGCAGATGTACAATCACTTCTTTGCCAAGCACCACGAATTTGGCTATATACCCAATGAAATGAGCCGGCAGGATCTACTGAGGAGGCATTTTACTATTATGGACTTCTCAGAGGACGAAATTAAGGGCATCATTGATAGCAGCCTGAGGAAAAACGATCTGAAAGAGAAGTATGAATTTGCCATCACAAATATCTTCAACCAACCGATTACGGTAAGCCAGAATTTCCAGAATGAATATTTTAACACTGCGATAAAAGACTTGATAACCCCGGTAAATGCTCTGCAGGTAGAAACACTTCACCTGTATATAGAAGACAAGAATTATATCATTAAAAAGATGGGAGGGCTGATAGCAGCTTCTATCTTTTTCACCTGTATCATCATTTCTGCTTTTGCATTGACAATACGGACTATGTTCAAGCAGAAGAACCTGTCGGAGATCAAATCGGACTTTATCAACAATATGACCCATGAATTGAAGACGCCACTGGCGACGATCTCGCTGGCCATAGATGCATTGGTAAACGAAAAGGTAATACACGACGTAGAGAAAATACGCTACTACAGCGGGATGATAAAGGATGAGAACAAGCGTATGAACAAGCAGGTGGAGAAAATACTACAAGCTGCGCGGATAGAACGACAGGAGATAAAACTTAACCTGGTGGAGCTGAATGCCCACGACCTGATAACCAAAGTAACAGATAACCTCCAGCTGCAAATACAGGAAAAGAACGGCACTATATCATTAAATCTGAACGCAGATAAATCGCTGATAGAGGCCGATGAGGTGCACTTCTCCAATATCATTTTCAACCTTTTGGATAATGCCATTAAGTACTCAAAAGGCAACCTGCATATAGATGTTGAGACCAGCATTGCACATAACGATATGCTTGCCATTAAGATAATGGACAATGGCATTGGCATGAGTAAGGAAACACAGCAGCGGGTATTTGAAAAATTCTACCGCGCTCACACGGGCAACATCCACAACGTAAAGGGATTCGGTCTCGGCCTTAGCTATGTAAAGGCTATAACGGAAGCTCATGGCGGTAAAGTAAAGGTAGAAAGTGCGCTTGGCAAAGGGTCAACCTTCACACTATTCCTGCCCTTCCATCCCGAAGATTAAATAACTATTGAGAGACTTTTGATAACTGAGCCAAGACGAATGGCATCATAAACTCTTGCCTCAGTTGCTCCATGCTCACGCACTGAACGTTCGTGCGAGGTAACGCATTGGCTACAGCCATTAAGGGCTGAAACCACCAGGCTGGCCAATTCAAAAAGTTCCTTTCCCATGACAGGATTCATCATAATGCTCATACGCAATCCCGCAGGAGTTTTTTCATAATACTCTACCCCATCCATATAATACTTGAAGCGATAGAACATATTATTTGCGTTCATCAGGGAAGTAAGACTATGCACTTCAGCGATCTCTGTTTCAGAAGCGCCCTGGCTACGAGCCATATTTTCGAAAGCTGTCATCAGCGCTGTGTTCTTTTCATTGACAGCAACGGAAAGTGCCAGTAAAGAACTATCTTTTTTAGAGATGTTCTTACTATTCAATACTGCCGAAACATTCAATTTCAGATCGCGGAGATACTTACTGTCTTGTTCGGCAAGCCTCTGCAGGCTAAGCGAAGTATGCGAGGGATCGATGCCGAGATCGGCAAACAGATTCACGACTGTTTCATTTTGTATTGCTTCCATATTCGTTATTTTTTAGAAAAAATCCACCCTACAGGATGTGCAGGGTGGATATAGTTGTTCAAAAATACTTTTTAGCCGACTGCCGCTACTAATGTTTCTTCACCCTTACTCCAGTTACAAGGACAAAGCTCATCAGTTTGTAATGCGTCCAATACACGTAGCACTTCCTCCACGCTGCGGCCCACACTAAGGTCATTCACACACACCCAACGAACAATTCCATCCGGATCGATAACGTAGGTGGCGCGATAAGCTACTTTTTCACCCTCGGTCAGAATGCCCAGCTCTTCTGCCAGAGACTTAGAAGTATCTGCGATCATAGGAAACTTAAGGTTTGTAAGGTCTTTGTGGGCTACTCTCCAGGCATGGTGTACATACTCATTGTCAGTTGATGCACCCAGCAATACCGTATCACGATCGCGGAAATTGGAAAAATTATTGTTAAACTCTGCTATTTCGGTAGGACAAACAAAGGTAAAATCCTTTGGCCACCAAAACATAACTGCCCACTGACCTCTGAAAGTTTCGTTGCTGATCTCAGCAAACTCTTTTCCTTTCTCCAACGATACAACTGACTTTTTCTTAAATTCCGGGAACTTCTTTCCCACTGTAATAAAACTGCTCATATTCTTGAATTATCGGCCGCAAAAGTACGCTTAAACGTTGGGAGAATACACAAAAAGCTTATCGTGTTTAGCTATTAAAAAATAAGCCTTTTCAATTTTGGAATTAAAAAGCCCCGCATTGAACGAGGCTCGAATTAATTGAGTGATATATCTGGTAAGGAAGCCGGCGAACTGTTGTGTAATAATAAGGGATGACATGACACATCAGAAAAGAACCTATGCATAGGAAACGCAGCTATCAGTTCCATAGCCTGTGCTTCTTCATCAGCAGCTATTACGCACCAGATCATATTTCGCTGTATAGATACAGAATAAGAGAGCATTACACCTTCGGCCAGAAGCTTGTCGATGTATTCGCGATGAGCAGGAATCGTTTCTGTCATCTCCTCAGTAAAGGGCGGTAGCTCTATTTCGAATAAGTACTGCGTCATACTGTTAAATCCTTTACCGTATCAGGGTAACATTGCCCTGTGCCCTAACCCGTTTACCTCCCACGCAGAATCCGTCGATGTCCCATACATAAACGCCCATCAGAGCGGGTTTGCCATCCACGGTACCATCCCATTTCTTGGTAGGATCGGTGGTATAGAATACAAGATTACCCCAACGGTCGTAAACGCGGAAATAAATTAGCTTGTTTACCTGGGTGTTCAGCAGGCCGAACTTGTTGCTTTCCGGATTATCGCTTGAAGGTGCAAAGGCATTGGGTAAATTCATTTCGCCACAAGTGACTTTTACTACCACTGTATCAATAGCTGTGCAAGTCAGGTCGCCTCCCAATTCAGGGTTATGCTCCGTTACTTCCAGGTAGTAGGTGAAATCGTGCGGAGGATTAGCTATCGGGTAAGCGACCGCGGTATCCGAGATATACTGATAAGGGAACCACCTGTAGGTATAGTTGCCGCCTTGTATCGGCGTGCCGGGGCCACCAAGTACCGTGGTAGCACCATCCTTCAGAATTCGGTCCGGGCCGGCATCGGCATTCACCCGGGCCACTGTAACAGTTATAGATGTATCCACTTCACAACCATTAGGGTAGATATAGTGAATGTTATACTCTACAGTATAGTCGGGAGCTACTGATACACTAAAAATGTTACAG
>DASPNB010000375.1:0-6022 GCA_035626755.1 Flavipsychrobacter sp. | reverse complement strand
GTCATCGCCGGCAAAATACCTACCCTTAAGTCTCTGAAAAATTGATTTGAATTTCTGAAACTCCGTTTTGATTTTAGCCTCATTCCCGGTATTGGTAGCCATAGCCATCAGTCCACAGATGCGAACATTGCCCAGGTCATTCTGTTGGTGTTCCTTTAAAACAGATTCCAGTTCGGTTTCATCCAGGCCAAATTTTGATTCTTCATCGGCAATATAAAGCTGAAGCAATACATCTATGACCCGTCCGTTCTTTTCAGCCTGTTTATTAATTTCAGCCAACAGCTTATAGCTATCTACCGCATGAATGAGATCAATAAAAGGAGCAATATACTTTACCTTATTGCTTTGCAGGTGCCCGATATAATGCCAGCGAATGTCGGCTGGCAACTGAGCTTGTTTCTCTGCCAGTTCCTGCACATAGTTCTCCCCAAAGTCCCTCTGCCCCAGCCCATACAACTCTTCTATGTCCGAAACGGGTTTGGTTTTAGAAACAGCTACCAGTTTTACACCTTTCGCAGACAGTTCCTCGTGAAGTTCCTTCCAGGCCGCCGTATTGACCATCTTAGTATTGTTCTTGCTCGTTGGGGAAATCCTTACTTTTTACATCTGTGATATATCGTTCGGTAGCCGACTTGATATCATCATAGAGATTCAGGTACCTGCGCAGGAAGCGTGGTGAAAAATCCTTAGTGATACCCAGCATATCATGCATTACCAGCACCTGTCCGTCCACATCCATACCTGCACCAATCCCTATTACCGGTATGGTAAGTGCATGCGCTACTTTTTTTCCTAGTGCGGCCGGTATCTTCTCCAACACTAATGCAAAGCAACCTGCTGACTCTAACAGCCTGGCATTATGTATCAGCATTTCTGCTTCTTCTTCTTCCTTTGCCCGCACTGTGTAAGTCCCGAATTTATATATAGACTGTGGAGTGAGTCCCAGGTGGCCCATAACAGGTACGCCTGCACTTATAATGCGCTTTATGGAGTCCTCAACCTCTTCCCCACCTTCCAGTTTAATACCGTGTGCGCCAGCCTCCTTCATTATACGAATGGCAGAATTAAGAGCCTCCTTGCTGTTGCCCTGGTAGCTGCCGAAAGGAAGATCAACGATCACCAGGCAACGGCCACAGGCACGAACAACACTCTGCGCATGGTAGATCATCTGGTCCAGCGTGATAGGTAAGGTGGTTTCATGACCCGCCATTACATTGGAAGCCGAATCACCTACCAGTAATACATCTATCCCTGCGTCATCCAATATACGCGCCAGCGAAAAATCATATGCCGTCAGCATTGTGATCTTCTCACCCTGCTGTTTCATTCTTTGAAGCGTATGGGTGGTTATGCGCTTTATTTCTCCGTGAGTGGACATTTTAGTTCATTTAAATAGTAAAAGAAACGCTCTCTCTATCTACTTACATAAATATTCCCGCTGCCATCTGCCAGGCTTCTGCAAAGGCCTTACGGTCTACCTGCAAAGGAATACCTTTTTTATCACACCAGCTGATGATATTCTCTGTAGCGATATTTCCCACCAGTTCATCCTCAGCCATCGGGCAACCTCCTATTCCTTTTATAGCACTGTCAAAGCGCAGGCAGCCGTTATCATAGGCCGTTTGTATCTTCTCTTCCCAGCTGGTAGCCGTCGAGTGGAAATGCGCTCCTATATTCAGATCCTTGAACTCCTTCACCAGGCTGCTGAAAACATACTCTATAGTCCCGGGCCTGGCTACCCCCACTGTATCAGCCATTGCGATAGTCTTAATACCCAACGCCGACAGCCGCTCCACCCATTTTATGGCCACATCAGCGCTGTATTCATCGCCATAAGGATTACCAAAGCCCATAGAGATATAGATCACTACCTCTTTTGAGCTGTTAACAGCCAGCTTCTGAATCTCTTCTACCTGCAGTAGAGACTCAGCTATGCTCTTATTAGTGTTACGCTTTTGAAATGTTTCCGAAATAGAAAAAGGGAAACCAAGGTACTGTATCTGCTCATATTGAACTGCATCTTCTGCCCCTCTTGTGTTGGCTATGATAGCCAGCAATTTTGTTTTTGAATTACCCAGATCAAGCCGCGGTAAAACATCTTTAGTATCCGCCATCTGCGGAATAGCCTTTGGCGACACGAACGAACCGAAATCGAGTACGTCAAAGCCTACCTGCAGTAGCTTATTCAGGTACTTTACTTTGTCCTCCGTAGCTATGAAGTGTTTCCACCCCTGCATCGCATCGCGCGGACATTCTATAAGTGTTATGCCGGATGACATATATATTAGTTAGCTAGCAAAATTATCAAAACACGTAACAGCAGCGAAAATAGTTATATAATTAATGCCTATGATGCTTTTATCAGCTCCAGGAATCTGTTCATCCCGCTAAGTTTGGCTTCATCCAGGCGATACTTTATGTTGTCGGTATAGTATGTATGAAGATCGTAATAAGGAAAAGGATTTTCAGCTATTACTTCGTCCAGTTGATTGAGCCCCGCAGCATTGGCGGCATTGAATTTCGACTGGAATGCTTCGGGCAGGCTCTTATTGGCAACCCATGCCGCGAAGACAAAATCGAGGCCGCTAAATTCCTTCCACGCGGTAGCCAGGTCGTATATATACTCAAAATTCGCTCTTTGTTTCAGCGCCCTGTCCCCTATTATCACTCCGGCATTATTTCCGTTTATGTAGTCAATATAATGCTCGGTGGCGGGCTTATATTCAACCTTCTTTTTCCAGAATTGTTCTAAAAGTAATTGTGCAAGTTTCACCGATGTTCCCGACTGGTAGTCGAGGTATACCGCTTCTATGTCCTCTATCGGCACCTGGCTGAAAATGGCTACAGAGGCTACTTCACCATCGGCGGCTATACCATAATCGCTAATAATCCTGGCCGATGGTATAGTGGGTATAACGGCTACCGGAACCAGTGCCACATCTATTTCATTTTCTTGCAATTTCCTGGCCAGTTCAGAGGGATAATCAAGGTTTAATTCTATCTCGTCTTTTACTTCGCTTCGCTCTATTCCGTACAGCAGTGGCTTGGTATTGAGGTAACTCACTGCTCCAACTTTTATTTTGTCCGTCAATCCTATATTTTTAGGGCCTAAAGATAAGGCTAATAGGCTCACATGTCGAAGCAACTGATCATTTATACCGATGGCGCAGCCAGGGGGAACCCGGGACCGGGTGGGTATGGCATAGTAATGCAATGGGGAGGCACGGTCCGCGAGCTGTCGCAGGGCTTCAGGAAAACGACTAATAACCGGATGGAACTGATGGCCGTGGTTGTAGCCTTGCAACAACTAACCCGCGAGGGCCTTGACATCATCATCTACAGCGATTCATCATATGTGGTGAACTCTGTTGAAAAAGGCTGGGTGCATGGCTGGGTGAAAACAGGCTTTAAAGGTAAAAAGAATGCCGACCTGTGGATGCAATACCTCCAGCATCACAACAGGCACAGGATAAAATTCGTCTGGGTAAAAGGCCATGCTGACAATGTAAACAATAACCGCTGCGATCAGTTGGCTACCGCCGCTGCCGACAGCCGTGACTGGCTAATAGATAAAGGTTACGAAGAAGGCGGTGATGGTTTGTTCTGAGGATATAGTTAGTTGCTTATTTCCCCATGCTTCTTATTGGCCCATACATTTTCAAGGTTCCATTCTATATGTCCTTTAAATGCCTCTTGTCTCACGGGACAATTTTCTATAGCACATAGCTTGCACGAATAAGGCATACATCCGTCTATATGTATAAAGAGCTCTACTTTTCCGCCAAAATGCCGGCGGATTAGTTCTTCAAGGGCGTGTATTTCTTTCTCCGCAGCAGCTACACGGTAATACCAGGGCAGAGTCATATGCGCATCAATGTGCAGCACCTCCCCATACTGCACCACGCGAAGATTGTGGAGGTCTATCCACTGCGCTCTTCTGTGTGCCTGCAATACTTTTACCACATTCTTCAATAGTGCCAGGTCAGCTTCATCCATAATGCCCGCCAACGAGCGGCGAAGCACTTTATAACCTGTTACAATAATAAAACCAGAGAATAAAATTGCTATAGCACTATCCAGCCATTGCCAGCCCGTAAACAGCAGAAGTAACAGACCAATTACAATAGCAATAGTAGAATAAGCATCAGAAAGCAAATGCCTGCCCCCAGCCTCTACCGTCAGCGACCGGTTTTTCTTACCCACACTCACCGCATACCGTCCGAATACAAAATTGATAACACCGGCTATCAAGGTGATGATAATACCAGTGTTTAACTTTTCTATTGCACGCGGATAGTGTAGTTGTGCTACCGCTTCATAGATGATAAAAAGGCCAGCTATACCAATGAGCGCTCCCTCGATAGCCGAAGAAATAAACTCCACCTTGCCATGGCCATAGGGATGATTGGTGTCGCGTGGCTTGGCCGCCAGCATTACACTATACAGGCCAATGAAACCGGTTATTACATTCACAGTACTTTCCAGCGCATCTGTAAGAATAGCAACAGAGCTGGTTAGATACCATGCCCACAACTTCCCAAGGAAAAGAACAACTGAAAGAATAGCTATATATCGTTGTATGCGGATCGGCATCAGGGATCAAAGATAGATATCACTTCATAAAACCATTCCTCAATGCAGCGCCGCTCCAGGCAGCTAATCCACCTACAAATGCGCCCACCAGCACATTTACCGCTATAAACAACCCGTAGCCAGGCAGGGAGAACAGATCCGCCATCCTGGAGGAAAGAATGTGATCGTTTTTTATATCAACGTTGAGAATAAGAATAGTCCAGCAAAGGCCAATACCGAAGAAACCGGAAAGAAACGCTTTCCCGTTACTCATATTGATCACAAAAGCCACTACAGCTGACACTACCGCTATCATCCACCATGGTAAGTACCAGGTGCAAACTGCCGCTAAGATCGCTATGAACAATATGCTTGCTACCAATCTCATTATTCTGCTTTTACATTCCAGGTGTACTTTATCTCCTTACTATCCTGTTTATCCTTCGACGGTAAGAATAGCAATTTATAATACTCCCCTTTGGCCCACTTATCTATAAATGTTCCGTAGTGCTTACTACCCGGGTTGCCAGATTGCCCTCCGGGATAAACACCGTAAGCTTCAGTCTCAGCACTCATCTGCACCACCATTCTCCACGATGGCCCGTGGTTGCTTTTCGCGGCATTCACAGTATTGCCCCAGCCTCCTACTTCCAGACCGCTATAGCTAAAAGCAGGCAGCTTCGCCAGGTGACCGATGGTAGTGTTCTTCACCTTATACCATTCTTCACCATCCTTACCTGCTCTGTCGATACTATCGATCGCCTCTTTATAACTCTTACTTACCAACTCTGGCAAACTCTTAAAATAACTGCTATCACTGGTCAGCAAACGCATTGTCCGCTCAGTAGATGGTGGCAATGGCAGGCGAATTTTTTCTACCAATTGTTTCCATGCGTTCGCATACAGGTAGTGCCACCACAGCTGGAAGGCAGAAGCAGCAACACTATTTGCCGATAACTGGTAATTCCATTTCCTGAGTTCAGTTAAATACTTGTCATCTTTGGCCGTGATGTTTTTCAGCATTACCGGCAACGCATTCGCAGCCAGTATAGAATAAGTATCCTGCTGCAGTTTAAACATATCGGCCACTCCCACGCCATTCATTGTTGCCAGCTGTTGATTAATACGCCAGGCTCTCAGTTCATAGAAATAACCGTTATACCAATAGGGATAGGTGGTGTCCGTCACTGTCTGATTAGCCGAACTCACAAACCCTTGCCCAGGATTAAATACATGCGGATTTTGTCTTGTTGGTATTTCAGCTCCCCAGCGCGTGCTGTTTACGGAACCATTCATCAGGTACCGTCCCTGGTTCTCCCACTTATTAATAAACTGGCCCTGCCCCCAAAGCGCGATATTACCTGCCTTGTCAGCATACACCATATTTTGCGCCGGACTGTGAAAGCTCATAATAGCATTTACAAAGCCATCATAATTCCTCGCCCTGTTC
>DASPNB010000374.1:0-6767 GCA_035626755.1 Flavipsychrobacter sp. | reverse complement strand
CCGCGATTCACCCTTTATTATGTATAAGGACCGTCTTTTTACATCCAGCGAAATAGTGGATTTCCTTCCTTCACGCGCAGCCTTATCATACGGGCGAAGCTTAAATTTACAATCTGATAAAAGCGATACGCCCGCAATAACGTCAAACGGCGGTGCATCCCTATGCCAGTTAATAACAGAGCCCGGTGGATATTCGGTAACAAGTAGTTGTTCAAAATCTTCAGCCTGCATAGACAGGAAATGGGCAACCTTTTCTACCACGAACAGCAGCGCACGGGGCACATCCTTACCCTTCGTCACTGTGCGGCTGTCAAAATGATAATTATGTCCATAACTCTCCACCTTGCGTTTTGCTTCAAAACCCTGGAATATCAGCGTATGCAGCTCCAGTTTGGCGACCGCCTCTACCAACTCCATCTCTTCAGCTTCACTCAGAAAGTGCTCATAGTACTGAAACCCTTCAGGAAATACCGGCTCTATCGGGAATAACGATGTCATACGCTAGCCTTGTAATGCCAGACATTATAAAACTATACCGTGCTGAATTATGAACATGAACATTTGAACTGTTAGGATAGTAAAAGATTACATTCAATATTTCTTTGACTTTAAGCAATCGTTAACTTTTGCAAACCTTAATAGCCTTAATTTTGCTGCAACTCCAATTATTTCTTGTAATGACGTCTGCCGGCACTACATTTACTTTTATTTCTCGTAGGTTCACGGCAGCCTTTGTCATATTGGGTATAGTTTCCCTGTCCTTATTATCAGCCGGCGATGAATATTCCATTGCTCCGTCCGGTGCAGAGCTGGAAAGACATTCATACCCCCCAACAGAAGACATTCCTGAAATAGCAAAGCAGGGCCCCACTGCCCATAGTTTTTCCCTGCATCAGCGCACAAAAGTGAAGGCAAAAGTTCTTTATAGAAAATTCGTTAGCCTTTTTTCTGCCTCAACCTGTTTATATATCCCCTCTCATGGCCTGCATCATTTCTCGCGGGTGCTGGATGCACTAAAGCCGGAGTACTACGGATTCCTCTTTCGTTACACTCCGTTCTGATTAGCGATACATAATCTCTTCCATTTCCCTGCCTTCTTCAGTAGGAACGGGGTTTTTTATTCATCCATCAGCTAAAGCGTTGATTCCGCATTTGGATTGCGCTCCCATTCACGCTTTTATTGGTCTGAAGGGTAGAATCGAAGAACCGGGAGGTAGCCACCAGGCAACCCGCCGGATACTAAAAACAAAAAAACAAAAAAACAATAAATATGAAATGTCCTAATTGTAATGAGACCTTGCTGATGACTGAACGAAACAGCATAGAGATAGATTACTGCCCGGCTTGTCGTGGTGTATGGCTTGACAAAGGCGAACTGGATAAGATGCTGGAATACGCTGCGGGCCAGCCTGGTATAACAAAGGAAGCCCCGGGAAACTACCGTGATAACGGATATGAGGGTGACAGGAAAAAGTATGATCAGCATGGCAGGCCGTATAAAAAGAAATCCTTCCTGGGCGATCTTTTCGACTTTGACTAACGAGATAATAGAGAGTAATCGGCCATTCAGGGGAGGATGGCAAAAAAATAGTAATTATTATGTTTGAAATACTTCAAAATCTAACAAATCCTGAATGGCTGATGCAATACGGGGGCCTGTACTTTGTAGCCCTCATCGTATTTGCCGAAACAGGGCTCTTTATAGGCTTCTTCCTTCCGGGAGATACTTTGCTTTTCATAGCCGGCATGATGATAGCCAACGCTTTGCTGCCTTTTGACACATCTGTGGTTAACCTGGTATATTGGATCGGGGTAATTTCCACCGCAGGAATACTGGGCAACTACGTAGGCTACTGGTTTGGCAAAAGGTCAGGGGACATGCTCTTCTCCCGCAGGGATACCTGGTTGTTCAAAAAGCGGCATTTACACCAGGCAAGAGAATTCTATGAAAAGAAGGGTGGAGGTGCTATAGTGCTGGCGCGCTTTCTGCCTATCGTGCGGACATTTGCTCCCATAATAGCAGGCGTGGTGGAGATGAATCCGCGGAAATTTTCATTCTACAATATTGTAGGTTCATTAGCCTGGGTGGGTAGCATCTTAACGGCCGGTTACCTGCTGGGTGAAAATGCCTGGGCGAAACAGAACCTTGAGAAGATCATAATCGGGATAGTTGTATTAACTACTGCCCCGGTCGCCATCAAAATGCTGAAGGGCAGAAAGAAAAAGTTGATAGCAGCGCCTGTGGTACTGGAAGCGGAACCGGGAAGCGGTGATGATAAGTACAGGGACTAGTATTTATGGAATTCCTTTAACAAACAAAGCTGCCACATATGGCAGCTTTGTTCATAACGGTAGTATCCGGGTCATCAGGTCTTATTGGCAACGTCCAGTATGCGGAAATGCTTTAAGCCGGCAGGAACCTTCCATTTTACCTCCTCCGATTTTCTGAAGCCGATCAGGGCTGCGCCCATCGGCGCAAGTACAGAAACTTTGTTCTGCTTTATATCCGCATTTTCAGGCATCACTATCATAAACTCAAATACTCTTTGCGTATCAATATCCAAAACAGATACCCGCGAATTTAGCCTGATGCCATGTTGTGGAAATGCATCTTTGTTGACAATGATTGCACGTTTCAGCTCGGTAGCAAGTGACATTTCTTCGTTTTTGCCCGGTAATTTCTCTGCATAGGGCATAAGTAATTTGTAGTCCTCGTCGGTAAGTATTACCGGGTTTGATTCATTGATGTTCATATGTCATGGTTTTATTATTGAGAATCGTGTTTGTTGTAGTCAATACCGGATATTGAAAGCCCGAACAAGGACGCGCCGACAGATAAGGCGGCTAAAAGACCGGTATCATCAGAAAGCAAGGCTGCGGCTAAAAGCACCATACCAAGGCCCAGTAGACCCCAAAGTATAATAGCTCTTGCCGAAACCTTGTACAGGTTTCGTAGCATAACTATCAATTTTTTAAATGAAAAAAGGATTATACCGAAGTAGTCCCCGGATCTTTTATTTAGTCCGGGGCCAGAGTATTAAAGTCCTTAAAGTTGGACAAGTAATATAGCTTATGGCAAAAGCAGTGGAAGTGATTTGGATACAAGCTATGTACAACCACATTTCCCCCTGTTTTAAGGGCTTTGAAAGCTGTTTTGTATATATGTTGTACCGAAGTCATTGTTCTCTAAGTTATGAACTATTTCAAACACGAGTTGTTAAAAGATGGTTGCTCAGAGACGCTTTTGTGACACTATAGCATGTCTTTCATTTCCTGGTTTTCGGCAGGTAGATAGTGTTCGTGTGTCTGGACAGGTCTTTCCTTAGTTCTGTTAGTCCGCAGTTGAATTACATTCACCAGCATTGCGAAAGCCATTGAAAAATAAATGTATCCCTTCGGTATATGGAATTCCAGTCCCTCGGCAATCAGCGAGACGCCAATCAGCAACAGGAAACTCAATGCAAGTATTTTGAATGATGGATGCTTGTTGACAAAATTGCTGATAGGTTCAGCAGCAAACAGCATTACGCCCACGCTTACCACAACTGCTGTATACATTATCCATAGCGCATCTACCATGCCTACAGCTGTTATAATACTGTCTATAGAAAACACCAGGTCAAGGATAAGGATTTGAAGCAGGACGCCACCGAAAGTAGTTGCCTTCATTTGCTGCATAGTATCGCCCGATTCTCCTTCCATTTTGTGGTGAATTTCTTTCGAGCTTTTGTACAACAGGAACAATCCGCCGGCTATCAGGATCAGGTCTTTACCGGAGATGTCCATGGAGAAAATATTGAACAGGCTTCCCTGCAGCTTCAGGATAAACGAAATTATCGTCAGTAGCACTAGCCGCATTACCATAGCCAGCAGCAGACCTATGCGCCTTCCTTTCTTTTGCTGTTCCACAGGTAAGCGGGAGGTAACGATAGAGATGAAGATTATATTGTCTATGCCTAAAACAACTTCAAGAAGAATCAGGGTGGCTAAAGCTATGATGTGTTCCATGTTTACTGTTTACGATCAGCACTAAAATAAAGAAGCTGTATGCTTGAACCTTTGCAAAAGTAATGCTATTAGTGCACAGAGGTCGGGCACAAAAAATTATGCCATTCCACTTTAACAGTTTAGTGAAAGATGGAAGGACACCATAAAGAAGAATCTGGCTAATAAAGCTGAAAATAAGTGGGTGGCAATAGCGAAAGATGCCTGAACGCCCCCCCCTGGAATAAAAAGCTGCCGTGCACCGCGCGGCAGCTTTTATATTTTGATGCGGAGAGACAGGGATTCGAACCCTGGATACCCTTTGACAGGTATACACACTTTCCAGGCGTGCCTCTTCAACCACTCGAGCATCTCTCCGTAAGAGGGGCGAAATTACATAAATTCTCCCTTAGTTGGGGAATATTTTCAGCGCATTTTCAGTGCTTATGCGACCTATTTCTTCCTTGCTCATGCCAAACACATCACCCAGCTTTTCTGCTATCAGCGGTATGTAGCTGCTTTCATTGCGTTTGCCGCGATATGGTACGGGGGCAAGGTAGGGTGCATCAGTTTCCAGTACTACATTACTGAGGCCTGTTTCTTTCAGCACCTCCGGTAGGGTGCTTTTCTTAAAAGTCACCACACCACCTATGCCCAGGTACATCCCCAGGTCTATTATCTGCTTCGCTTCGTCAAGCGTTCCGCCAAAACAATGGAAAATCCCTTTTAGCTTCCCGTTCTGTTTTTTTCTTACTACATCTATACAGTCCTGGGTCGCCTCTCTGCTGTGTATCACTATCGGCAGATCATATTGCAGTGCCAGGTCTATCTGTTTTTCAAATGCTTCCACTTGCTGGAAGAGGTGGCCCAGGTCCCAATACTTGTCAATTCCTATTTCCCCCACTGCATAGAACTTTTCCCTTCCCAGCCATTCTTCTACTATCGCCAGTTCTTCTTTGTAGTTTTCTTTTACATAGGTAGGGTGCAGCCCCATCATCGGCAGGCAATTCTCCGGTAATTTCCGTGCCAGGTACATCATTGCTTCTATAGTGCTGCTGTCGCAGCTGGGCATATACATTTTAGTTACACCTGCATCCAGCGCACGCTGTATCATGACATCTTCTTCTGCCATCAGCTGTTCATCGTAGAGGTGTGTATGTGTGTCTATATACATTATTGTGGCAGGGCTTTCATTTCCCAGTTCATCTTTTTGCAGTGTTCCAATACCAGCGGCAGCGCATAGCTCATTCGTTCCCACGCTTTGTCACTATCATGAAACACCACTATCGATCCCGGCTCTATATTAGCAATTACATTCTCGGCGCATTTTTCTCCGTCTATGTCGGTATCAAAGTCTCCGCTCAGCACGTCCCACATATATATCTTCCAGTTGCGGTTGCCGCGGCGCAGTGCTCTCACCTGCGTTAGTGTTATTCTTCCATAGGGCGGGCGAAAGGCTTTACTGTTTATCACTTTTCCGGCTCTGAACACATTGGTCACGTAGCTTGCCAGGTTCGTCTTCCAGCCGTTCATGTGGTTGTGGGTATGGTTGCCAACCACATGCCCCTTGCTTTTTATTCTCTCATATACTGCACTATGCTCTTCTACGTTTTGGCCTATGCAGAAGAAGGTGGCCTTCGCATCATACTTGTCCAGTTGTTCCAGGGCAAAGTCAGTAGCGCTGGGGTGGGGGCCATCATCAAAGCTCAGGTACACCGCAGGCCTTTCTTCCACAGGCATACTCCAGATGAGCTCTGCCGAGAAGAATTTCTTTACCCACCACGGGGTTTTTACCCAATACGATGCCATGCTGCAAACCAACGAAAAAAAGCGGAAAGACTATATTTTGCTGAGTGCCGTTTTCTCCACCCAGCCCTTGCGACCATCAGTCAGGCTTATCTCTGCCATCATCTGGTCTTCTTTTTCTATATCCACGGTTGTGCCCTCGGGTAGGGTGCCTATTATCTTGCCTTGCTTGCTGCTGCTCATCAGGCTGGTGCCGTTTTGCATTATTACAGCTGCCTCTGTTTTGTTCCGGGTGGATGAGAACGCAAGCATCAACGCTATCACCCATAGCACCCCCAGGCTCGCAGTCACCTTACCCGGCAGCTGCATTTTCCCCAGCACCTTCATCAGCGAGATTCCTATAATACCCAGGAATAGCACCAGGCTCAGTACCGACCAGAACGTGGTGGTAGCAGGGGCCGTCAGCGATTTCCACCAGCGTACAAAAAAGATGTCCTGCACCTGCAGCACCCTGTTGGGTATCCTGCTCTGTGTGAGCACAAGGTTATCATTGGCTTCCTTATGGTTGGGAGATATTCTCAGCGCACGTTCATAGTTCAGAACTGCAAGGCCTACTTTGTTTAGCCTGTAGTAGGTATTGCCAAGGTTATAATATACCGCTGCATCATCGGGCTTCAGTGCAGCTATCTTTTCAAAATAAAAGGCCGCGCTGTCATATTGCTTCTGGCTATAGAAACGGTTACCCGCTTCCCACCACTTGTCATGAGGGGAGGCGTCTGCATTTATATTGAAGAATAAAATCGCCGCTACTAAGAGCAACCGTGTGATCATGAATTAAAAGTTTCTTCCAGCCCGCTGATAATGCCTACGGCTTCACGGTAGGTATTGGTCATCTGTTGCGAACCACCCATTGGTGCATACAGGGCTGTTTCGCAGTCCGAAATTACACGTTCCATTCTTTGTTGCAAGTCTTCAGGAACTTTTTTGGTAGAAAGTGCATATTGGGCGCTTTCTTTCGATAGTGTAGAAAGCGGGAT
>DASPNB010000373.1:0-5921 GCA_035626755.1 Flavipsychrobacter sp. | reverse complement strand
GGTCGGTTTGAGAGCTGATTTCAATTTTTATCTCGTCACGATGTTCCAGCTCGGTGAGTATGGAAAGCAGTGGTGATGTGCCGATATTCAGCAGGCGAGCCAGTTCGCCGATATTGACCTTTTCGTTCTCAGGATAATGCTTCTGCAGCCAGGCCAGCAGTGTAGATGAGTTGATATTTGTACCCGGTGTTATCAAGGTTTCACTTTTAGTATTACAAGCCCAAAAAATGTGCCGGGGCGCATTAAAAAAGGACCGGAGAGCCTCAATAAAGGGAACACGGGGCTATAATGTAGCCCTGGGGCAGGGGCTTCGATACATGATGAATATCATTTTGTTAACTAAGATAGCTCAGCAATATGTGGCACGATATTTATTAATTTTGTACCGTAATCATTATTGAAAAACGTTTATAAAATTCCAATTATGGCAAAGACCGGTAAAACTGTTGCTACGCTGCTCATTGGCGCCGCTATAGGAGCTGCTGTAGGCTACATTCTCGCAACTGATAAAGAAACCCGCGCGGACACAGTAGGCAAGATCAAAGACAAGCTGGGTAACCTGAAGAACAAATTCTCAAAACAGGCTCAAGACCTGGAGGAAGAAATCTACAACGGATAATAGCCAGGCTAGAGCATGAGCATATTCGGTAACCTGAAAGAAAAACTAGCCCGGAACATCGGAGACAAGATCGATACTGTAAAATTGAATTTTATAGATAAGACCTCCGGCGTGCTGGGCTATATGTTTTTTGGCTTTATAGCCATTTTCCTTTTGCTTGCCGTGCTGATATTTTTGGGTGTAGGCCTTACTGAAGTTTTTTCGGAGCTGTGTGACTCAAGGCCCGCAGGGGCTTTCATTACTGCTGGCATATACCTGCTGCTGCTGGCGGGGCTGTTCGCTTTCCGCAAGCAGGTGCTGGATAAGTTTGCAGGTATTTTTATTCGCATACTCACTACACAGCAGGATGAGGATGACGAGGAGGATAAAGAGGACAAATAAGTTTATCTGCCCGATATGGAACTATATCATAAACAACTGAATAGTGTAGCGGAACTAAGGCGTGAGAAAAAACGCCTTAAGAAAGCCCATATAGAAGCTGAGAAGCAGTCGGTGGTAGATGATGCAGCAGACGACAATCCACTGGCCTCTATGGCCGATATAGCCAATGATTTTTTTACCTCGAAGGGCAGCCTTAACGCTATGATGAGCCTGGCCATGCCGTTGTTCAGGCTGGCGCTGCGAAAGACAGAAAAAGGCGTACTGAAAAAAGTGGCAACGGAAGTAATAGGCGGCTACCTGAAATGGAAGGGCATAGACCTGGGCATCAGGCTAGCCATGCGTTTCATCCGTATGCAGAAGCATAAGGCAGATAAGGAGTACCACAATCGCGATTAAGCTTCGTGGAGGGCTACAATGGGCACCTTACTCATTCTCACCATTGCCTTTACATGGCTTTTATGGAATAATCCTTCGAAAAAGGAATGTTTGTGTGGTATTACTACCAGCCAGTCCATGTGATTTGATTGCACAAAGGAATTGATAGCTTCATCGGTGTGCTCATTATCCACGTAGTGGAACTGGGGCTTTGCAGGAGCGAGGTATTGGTGGAGTCCTTCGGTCTCCAGCGGTGTTTCGGGATCGACTCCCTCGTTGTTATGGTCAACATTAAGAACGTGTAATTCGGCTTTGGTATGTTCCACTATATCCAGCAGGTGCTTTGTGGGGAGATGACCTGTAACGTGTTTGTAATCGCAGGCGAAGCAGATCTTTTTTACGCCATTATAGGTGGTGCCTGCGGGAATAGCTATAACGGGGTACGGAAGATTTTTCAAAGCGCTGAGTGCAGTGCTTCCCAGCCACAGGGTGGACTCTTCGCCGGTGCCGCTATTGCCCAATACTATCAGCCAGGGCTTTACTTCATCCTCAATGTACTCCTGTAAACAATCAACGATATCGCCATACATTATTTTTCCCACAACATCTACTTTCGGGAATGCAGCCTTCAGTTCATTGAGTTCTTTCTTCATCCGATCTTCGGCAATTTGCTTGCTGTCATCTATGGGCATGACGGGCATAGGCGTGTCGCTGAAGGCGATGGGAACGATGAACGAGTGCACTACTATAACCGAAGCGCCGTTGTCGGCGGCCATGTTGCAAGCATATCTTACGGCATTGTCACCTATTTCCGAAAAGTCAGTAGCAGTGATAATTACAGGCATAACGTGTGTTTTTTCCAGGTAAAAAATACCACGAAAAACCTAAACAAAAAAGTTTTGTATGCGATTAGCCCTTTTTACCGAGAAAGGGAAAGGCTTTCACCAACACTTGTCCGAAGGTGGTGAGGAGGATCCTGATATCGAGACTCACACTCCTGTTCTTCAGGTAGTATACATCCCACTGAACCCTTTTGCGGAGTTCGCGTTCTGCACTTATCTCACCGATATAGCCTTTTATCTGGGCCATGCCTGTCATACCGGGCTGAGCCTCATGGCGCAGGTTGTAGTAAGGTATGCGCTGAGAATAGTAACGTGTGTGATAAAGCATGTGCGGGCGCGGGCCTATGATACTCATGTCGCCCAGGAGCACATTGAAGAACTGCGCAGTTTCATCGAGGTGTGTTTTGCGAAGGAACTTGCCTATAGCCGTCACACGGGAATCGTTGTAGGTAGCCTGTTTCAGGTCGGCATCAGCGTTTACACGCATGGTGCGAAACTTGAAGCAATCGAACTCCACGCCCTTAAGGCCGGTTCTTTTCTGAATGAAGAACACAGGACCTTTTGATGTAAGCTTGATAAGAAGTGCTACAATAGGGAACAGCCAGGACATTACCAGGATAATGAATGTCATTGACACAGCAATATCCATTGTACGCTTAACAGTTTGATAATATGAAGAAGGCTGGTAAACCATATATCTTTGGCTCATCTCGCAAAACATCTCTCTTATCTCAGCGATATCAGACTGGGGCGCGGCAGGGCTTAACGGAGTATATTTCCGCTCTACAGGTATATTTATATAAATAGGTTGGTCCATGCCTATTATGCAGCTACGAAATGTTATATATGTATTAGTGAATTGGTGCGCAAATTTCCAAAATAAATCCCACAGTTTCCAGCTAAAGCGGAAATATTAAACAATCTTTTGCAAATAGAGGGGTACTGTGTGACTTACAAGGAATATTAATCAAAAATATATCTTTAGTCGGTATTTTCATACCTTTTACTAAAATACCCTTCGTAATGATCAAAAATTAAGCCAAATTCCCCCATCGTTCAATTTTATGGCAGGCAAATAATAATCGGGCATTTATAGATAGTTTTGTCCACTCTGCAGGGATAAAATGAACAACAGGCCGCTCAAAAATTTTTTCACATCAGGTTTCCAGGCCATTTCGATGCAGTTATTGGGGGGTGCATTTTTTTATCTCCTATCTGTTTTTCTTTCGAAACAAGAATTCGGAGTGCTGAATTGGTCTACGGCTATCTCAGTTTTCATAACGACTTTATTGGGCTTTGGACTGGAACAGGTCGTTGTACGTCGGGTGGCGCTGAATAGCACCTCTGATTGGGCAGCGTCAGCATATTTTCTTCATACGGCCGTCGGGTCGGTCGTTTCCTTTATTGTCCTGGCAACTTTCCTTTGGGTGTATGACAGCGACCGTATGACCCTAAGAATGCTGCCTTGGGTATTTGTGACACAGTGTTTCATATTCATGGCCACACCTTTCAGGCAATACCTGAATGCCAAGGAGCAATTTGGTACATATGGACTGGTGAGTTTTGTCAGTAACATAATAAAGATAGGGGTGGTGCTCTACCTGGCGCCACAATACAGACTGAACCTGGAAGTGGTACTAAGGATGCTTATCATTACATCGTTTGCGGAATTAGCGGTACTGTTCTTTTATGTCAGGGCGAAGTTCGATCTGAATTTTACATTTAAGTTCAGCGCGTACAAAAAACTAATAAAGGAATCCTCGGCCCAGTACATGGCGGTACTTTTTGACAGCAGTCTTTCGAGGATGGACTGGATATTGCTTGGATTGATAAGCGCACAAATGGCATTAGCTGATTACAGCTTTGCTTACAGGGCATACGAAATGATGCGACTGCCGATAATGATAGTTGGCCCCGTTATTCTTCCGCGTTTTGCAAGAATGCTGTCTTCCGGAGCACATGTCTCGTTTGACAAGCGTCATGAGATACAGCAACTATTAAAAATGGAAACTGTATTTGCCGGCCTTCTCATCTTGGTGCTGAACCTTTTATGGGTTCCTGTAGTTGATAGTTTTACTGATGGTAAATATGGGGCCAGCAACCAAGTGATATTTATGTTATTATCGGTCTGCCTGCCCCTGCATTTTGCCACCAACTTATTCTGGACGCTGATATTTTCGGCAAAAAAATACAGATACATTACTATAGCGACAGTGATCACTGCCAGTTCTAACATAATTCTAAATCTTGCGCTCATTCCCTTTCTTGGCGGGATCGGGGCCGCAATAGCTTATGCTGCATCAACACTGATACAGACTCTGATATATTGTTATGTGGCAAGAAGAAAAGTGATGAGGTGCAACCTTTACCCCTTGCTGATAGTGACCGGTATTACTTGCCTGTCATACTTTGCAGCAGTGATGCTCACCGGTAACCTGCTCCTTAGAATAGCGATAGCAGTAGTGGTCTTTGTGCCGCTGATCGCTATACTGAAGCAGTTAGGAAAGGAACACGTAAGTATCTTAAAATCATACATGCAGCGATGAACATTCTTTACCTGTGCGATGAATATCCGCCCGGTAGACATGGCGGTATAGGAACTGCGGTGCAGCTACTTGCGCGGGAAATGGTGAAGAAGGGCCACCGGGTAGTAGTTGCCGGCTTTTGCGACTGGGGCTATGGTGGCGAGGATGCCTTTGAGGATAAAGGGGTAAAAGTATTTCGTTTCAGAAGGTTACTTGCATCTGCCTGGTTCCATTCCCGGGATTCCTTTAAGGTAAGAGCCACTTATAAATTGTTTAAGATGACCGGCTTATTCCAGTATGATCTGTCGAGGAGCCTTGAGAGATACAGGCAATTCCTGGAAAGGTTGATCAGTGAATACAAAATAGATATTGTTGAAAAGCCGGAATTCAATGAGTATGTACAGTATTGCAAAACAATAACCCCGTTCCCACAATTAAGTGTGCCCACCATAGTAAAGCTACACGGGAGTATTACTTATATACTTCGGGAGAATGGGATAGAGCCGGATGATGTGGTGTTTGGCATAGAAAAGCAGGTAATACAGGATGCTGACGCCATCAGTGCGGTGAGTCTTTTTTCTGCTGAGACAGCAAACAAGTACTTTGATAATAAGAAAGCGGTTGAGGTAGTTTATAATGGAGTGGAGATACCAGAACTACCCCCAATAACGAAAAGGCCCATGCGGGTGGTATATGCCGGCGCGCTGAGGGAGAAAAAAGGTGTATTCCAGTTAATGAAGGCATGGAACCGAGTGGTCAAAGTGCTGCCACAGGCAGAACTCATTCTATTGGGAAATGGTCATGTGGAAAGAGTGAGAACATACCTGGATGCTGATGCAAAGCGGTCTGTGAAATTTAAAGGCCATGTAGGGAAAAAGGAACTTTTTGCCAACTTCAGCGAGGCTGAGGTTGCAGTATTCCCATCGTATGCTGAGACCTTTGGCCTTGCGGTGATAGAAGCTATGCTCTGCGGTACTGCGACGATATCAACTAACCGGGGAGCCGGACCCGAAATAATACGGGACGGTATTGATGGAGCAATAGTTGATCCTGATGACGTAGCAGGTATCGCGGAAAAGATAGTAAAACTGCTTAATGAGGAGGCGCTTCGCAGAAAATTGGGCACAAACGGTCGCGCGCGTGTACTGGAAGAATTTGAGATCGGCAAGGTAGCTGACC
>DASPNB010000372.1:0-4889 GCA_035626755.1 Flavipsychrobacter sp. | reverse complement strand
CCAGCCTGGCTGTGCTGGAGTATAAAACGCTGCTGGTGGACGGCGATCCGCAGGCTAACAGCACCACGGGCAATGGCTTTGACCTGAAAAACATACAGGTGAGCCTCTACGACTGCATGGTGAACGAGACGCCGGTGGCCCAGGTGATACTGGAAACCGAGACGCCCAACCTGTACCTGATACCCTCTCACCTGGACCTGGTGGGTGCCGAGATAGAACTGATACACCACCCCAGCCGCGAGCATATAATGCGCAAGGCAATGGAGGAACTGAAGGAGCAATTCGACTTCATCATCATTGACTGCTCACCATCGCTTGGCCTTATTACGGTGAACGCGCTTACTGCTGCTGACAGCGTGGTGATACCGGTGCAGTGCGAGTACTTTGCCCTGGAGGGCTTGGGTAAACTTCTGAACACGATCAAGATCGTTCAGACCCGCATTAATACCGACCTGCAGATAGAAGGCATACTGATGACCATGTATGACGGTCGCCTGCGCCTGAGCAACCAGGTGGTGGAAGAGATAAAGAACCATTTTGAAGACCTGGTCTTCAACACCATAGTGCACAGGAATACAAGACTGGGTGAGGCCCCAAGCTTTGGCAAACCCGCGATATTGTATGATGCAGACAGCACAGGGGCTATCAACTACCTGAACCTGGCCAAGGAAATACTACAGAAGAACGACCTCACAAGGATAAAGAACGAGGACAGAATATTTGAAACCGACGAGCATGTCTCAGACCAATAAGAAGCAAGCATTAGGAAAGGGCATCCGTGCCCTGCTGAATAATATAGACGAGGAGCTGAAGGCAAGCAGTCCGGCCCAGGGTGTACCTGCCGTAACCGGAGAAAAAGCTGCGGCCGGGATAATGAGGATTCCGCTGGAGCAAATTGAAGTGAATCCTATGCAGCCCCGTCATGACTTTGACGAAACTGCACTGAATGAACTGGCTGAGAGCATAAAGCTGCACGACATCATTCAACCGATAACAGTAGTGAAGCTGGGTAATATGTACCAGCTTATCTCCGGTGAGCGACGCCTGAGGGCATCGAAGATAGCCGGCCTGAAAGATATACCTGCCTATATACGCACCGCCGATGACCAGCAGATGCTGGAAATGGCCTTGCTGGAAAACCTGCAACGCGAGAACCTGAACGCGATGGAAGTAGCCCTGAGCTACAAGCGCCTGATGGACGAGTGCAGCATGACGCAGGAAGAGGTAGCAGAGCGGATGAAGAAAGACCGCAGCACAGTTACCAACTACATACGCCTGCTAAAATTACCACCTGATATACAGAAAGCAGTACGTGATAGTAAACTAAGCATGGGACATGCAAGGGCCATAATAGGGCTGGAACAAGTGGACCAGCAACTGTATGTATACCGTGAGGTGACTGAAAAAGGCCTCTCTGTAAGACAAACCGAGCAACTGGTGAAGAACATGGCGAGTGGTGAACAGAAAGTTCCTACGAAAGAGTCATCATCGGCCGGTAATGGTAAATTGCCTCCTGCGTATAAGCGCATAGAGGATAACATGGCCTCGCACTTCAGCACCAAGGTGAAAATGGACAGGAAGAAGAATGGCAAAGGCGCTATCACTATTGAGTTCTATAACGACTCCGACCTGGAAAGGATAATGGAGAAGATGAACCTTTAATTCTCAATTGCGGAATGACTCAATGACTCAATTTTAATGTGAGAATGTGATGATGTGGAAATGTGAGAATTGTTGCTGTGTATTAAACGCAGAGTACTCTAAGAAGCGCAAAAAAGGCGCTAAGGGCTTTACGATACTTGGCGAAAACTCTGTGAACTTTGCGTTTATCTTATTAACTCCATAATTCATGCAACAAGGTTGGGAAAAGACGGCGAAGGAAAACCAGAAGGTGTATAAGCGCCTGCTGGAGAAGGGCAACAAGAACAGGATACTGAAAGCCCTTCCTGATCTTCATGAGGAAGCATTTAGCAAGATAGACTGCCTGGAGTGTGCCAACTGCTGCAAGAATTATTCCCCCCGCTTTAAGCAACCTGATATAAAACGCATAGCCAAACGCCTGCGCATGAAAGAGGGCGAACTGGTACACCAATATCTTCGGCTTGATGAAGAGAACGACTATGTTACCAAAACGAAACCCTGTCCCTTCCTGGCATCAGACAATACCTGCAATATATATGAAGACCGCCCCAGCGACTGCCAACGATATCCTTACACCGATGAAGATGTGCTGCTGAAGCGTGTGAACCTGACGCTGAAGAATGCTACTTCGTGCCCGATAGTTTTTACGGTGCTGGAGCGATTGTTAGAGATGGAGAAAAGTTGATAAGTTGAAAGGTTGATAAGTTGATAGGTTATAGAAACCAGTTGCTTTTTGAGATAGTTGCTATGCCGTTGGTAACATTCATTGATATTGAATAACCTTTTTTAGATCCTGTTTTGATCTTGTCGCCGTCCAGGTTGCAGGCCTCGGCTACAAAGCCGTTTTCGCCGCGTGTTGCGGGTTTTACTTTTATAAAATCAAGCTCACCATCGTTATTAAAGTCGCCGAAGGAGTAGATGGAAGAGAAGTAGCTGAGCAACTGTCCTATTTTCACTTTCCCGGGATCGGTGATATCGAGCAGCACGAAGCTGTAGATCTTTTCATTGGCGTTCCGGTGGTTGGTGGCTTCGCCGGTCATGCAGACATAGGCTTTGTCTTTGGTACGGACATGATAAAGTGAGGCTTCCTCTACTTTCAGGTCCAGCAGCATGTCGTGTTCAGGGCTGGAGTATAACTTGTATAGCCTGCCATTCACCTGCAGCATATCTATGGCATATTTTTCCGCAGCTTCCTGGCAGTAGGCAATGGACATGCCTTCGATGTTGTCGCCTACTACGTAGCAGGTGGTGTCGCCATCTTTGGTAATGTTGAAGTCGGAGAATGAAAGCGGACGTTCGCTAATAGATACCTCGCCTTTATTGAGCGATTGAAAGAGGCTGTCGATATTGCCTTCTGCACACTTGCCGTTGAGGCAAGCCAGGATGGATATGCAGAGGCAAAGCGCTTTCATATAAGAAAGTTACGATGATAAGTTGAAAAGTAACAGGGAGGGCTGCTATTCCAGATAGCACACCCACTGGCCATAGGGGCCTTTGTCGCTATACTGGTTGCACGCAGCTATGGCCACGCTTTTCTTTTTTCCTTTTACCTGGTAGGTGGAGCCATTCGTGCATTTGCAGGTATACTTTTTTTGGCAGGAAGACAAGGTTGCCCATGCGAGGAGAACAGCAATAAGGAGCTTGTAACGTGTCATAAAGAGATTTTAGGATGATGCAGATATTCAATTTAAGAAATAAACGGTTGTGACACGTAAATATTATGTTCCTGCCAGGTTGACTGCAAGCCTTGTGAAAAGACCGGGTATTCTATAACCAAGGCGGAATCATCTACCCATATAGTTGTCTCAAAATCGTTGGGCACATTCTGATAATGGTATTCAGAAGCTGATATCCGGGTGTATTTTTGGCACGCAGGAGTGATTGTATTTTCCAGCAAATCGCAATAGACAACTTTTATCTGTTGCTGTTTGCCATTGTTTAGCCGTAGCCGACGAATAGGAAGTGTATTGGTAAGCGGTGTAAGCGGTATGTCAACATCTATACATCCGTGTAAGTTTTGCTCCTGCTGTCCGTTCAGGATCCAGTTGCCGTTGCCGTCTGACTGTAAATTGATTCTTTGCGATCTGCCATCGATATGGCTCTCAATTTCAAGTAGCCGGGTAAGCCAGTTGCTATCAATTTCCAGTCTGTAAGTAACGAGGTAAACAGATTCGCCATATTCACCGATGATTGATGACTGCACTTCAGTGCCTTCAGAAGTAATCCCGATCCTGCAATGCTCCAGCGAGTGATATTCAATGCCCTTCCATAGAATTGCCTGTTGCATTTGTGTATTTGCAGGAAGAGCAAAAAAATAGAGCCACCAGGCTGATCCGGGTGGCTCTATTGAATATAATTTGAATTTACATTTTCTCTATCACTACAGCACTTGCACCGCCGCCGCCGTTGCAGATACCTGCAGCGCCGTATTTGGCATTGTTCTGGGCGAGTACGTTCAGCAGGGTAACAATGATACGCGCACCGCTGGCACCGAGTGGATGACCCATAGATACAGCACCACCGTTTGCATTTACTTGCTCCGGCTTCAGGTTCATCTTTTGTGAGTTCACTATACCTACTACAGAGAATGCTTCGTTCAGTTCAAAGTAGTTGATGTCTTCCATCTTAAGGCCGGCTTTTTCAACAGCCTTGGGTACTGCAAGTGAAGGAGTGGTAGTGAACCACTCAGGAGCCTGCTCAGCATCTGCGTAGCCTTTTATTTTAGCGATCGGCTTTATACCCAGGGCTTCTGCTTTTTCCTTGCTCATAAGTACCAGCGCGGCCGCACCGTCGTTCATAGTAGAAGCGTTGGCAGCAGTAACAGTGCCATCTTTGGTAAATGCAGGACGCAGTTCAGGTATCTTATCGAACTTTACGTTCCATGGTTCTTCGTCTTTTGCGAACTTTACCGCGTCACCTTTCTTCTGCGGTATCTCTACAGGTACTATTTCGTTATCAAACTTACCGGCAGTTTGTGCTGCCTGGCTGCGCTTGTAGCTTTCTATAGCAAATGCATCCTGCTCTTCGCGGCTGATCTTGCATTCGCTTGCACAAAGCTCGGCAGCATTACCCATTGCATAGTTGTGATACACATCGGTAAGACCGTCTTTAGCGAGACCATCTATTGTGGTAATGTTACCATATTTGCTGCCCCAGCGAAGCTTGTCGTTGTAGAAAGGCACGTTGCTCATGCTCTCCATACCGCCTGCAACCACGACGTCAGCATCGCCCAGCATAATGGACTGAGC
>DASPNB010000371.1:0-12785 GCA_035626755.1 Flavipsychrobacter sp. | reverse complement strand
GTTACACATACTTATCAGAATCCCGGAATGTATATACCGCTGATCATACTCACTAACGGATCGTGCAACGTAACTGTGCCGAGTACTGATACTGTGATAGCAGGGAACCTGAACGCGAGCTTCAGCTACACACCTTCTACTCTTTGCGTGGGTGGCCTGGTACAGTTTAGCGATACAACTACCGGGAATACCACCGGTCTTACACATAACTGGCTGTTTGGTGATGGCGGTACTAGTACGCTGCATAGTCCATCTCATACATATACTGCTCCGGGCAGCTACCAGGTTCGCCTGATAATGGGTAACAGCACCAACTGCTACGACACTGTGATACAGACAGTAGTCATTAATGCTCTGCCTAATGTAAATGCCGGACCTGACCAGGCTATATGTGCGGGACAAAATACCAGTGTGCAACTGAACGCTACAGGCGCCCAATCGTATACCTGGACTCCTGTGACGGGCCTGAGCTGCACCAACTGCGCTAATCCTGTAGCATCGCCGACAGTAAACACGGCATATATAGTTACCGGTACATCGTCGTTAGGCTGTACGAAGAAAGATACCGTGCTGGTAAATGTCAATACTCCGCCTAACGTAACGGCCAGCAACAACACGGCTATATGCCAGGGATCGAGCACGCAGCTGAATGCGAACGGTGCGGCGACCTATGTGTGGGCGCCTGCAACGGGCCTGTCGTGCACCAACTGCCAGAGTCCGACTGCATCGCCAACAACAACTACAACATACTCAGTAATAGGTACCAACCAGGCAGGATGTAAAGACACTGCCTATGTAACGGTAACAGTGAATGCGGCGCCAACGGTGATCGCAACGCCCGCCCAGACACTTACCTGCCAGGGGACACCAGTGCAACTGCAGGCCAGCGGTGCGCAATCGTATAGCTGGACACCAAGCTCCGGCTTGTCGTGCAACTTCTGTGCAAACCCGGTTGCAACACCTACGGCAACGACTACATACGTGGTAACAGGCATAGCACTGAATGGCTGCACTGATACCGCACATGCAACTATAACACTGAGCATACCACCTGTGAGTGCAGGGCCGGATGTAGCGGTGTGTGATGGTTTCAGCGCACAGCTACAAGCCAGCGGTGCAGTTAGCTATGTATGGTCGCCTGCTACGGGCCTGTCTTGTACAGGCTGCCCGAACCCGACAGTGAACATCAGCAACAGCACTACCTATACAGTAACCGGTACGGATACCCTTGGCTGTACTAATACGGACCAGGTATTGGTGAACGTTGGTTCGATACCTGTGGTGAGCGGCGGCGCTGACCAAACGATATGTGAAGGAGATGCAGCACAACTGCAGGCAACGGGTGCCGATACCTATGTGTGGTCTCCGTCTACAGGATTGTCTTGCACGAATTGTGCGAACCCGACAGCGACACCAATAAATACGATTACGTATACCGTGGCTGGTACGAACACCGCGGGTTGCGTTGACTCTACAACGGTAATAATAACAGTGAACCCTGCACCGGTAGTGAGTGCAGGCAATGATCATACTCTATGCGAGGGTGTTCCCGCACAACTGCAAGGCAGCGGTGCTGTAAGCTATTCCTGGTCGCCGGGAACAGGGCTCAGTTGCACCAATTGTGATAATCCCGTAGCTACACCAACTACAACTACTACTTATACCATGACCGGTACGGGCAGTAATGGCTGTACTGCTACAGACAATGTAGTGGTGAACATAGTGCCGGCTCCGCCTGTAGACGCAGGTGAGGATGTTACTATTTGCAGCGGCAATTCACTACAGCTGAATGCAACAGGTGCCGATACATATATTTGGTCGCCGGGAACGGATCTTACGTGTACCAATTGTGTTGATCCGGTAGCTACACCAACGCAGACGACTACGTACACAGTAGTGGGAACCGACCCCAACGGCTGCTCTAAAGCTGATTCCATACTGATAACCGTGCTACAAAGAGCGCCGGTGGTAATTGGCGAAGATGATAGTATATGTATAGGAGAATCAACGCAGCTGAATGCTGAAGGTGGCGATATCTATACCTGGCTACCTGCGGAAAGCCTTAATGATAATCATTTGTCAACCCCTGTAGCAACGCCAACGGTTACCACTACCTACATGGTGATCATAGAGCAGCAAGGTTGTTTTGCGGATACGGGTTACCTTACCGTAGTAGTGAGCGATCCGCCGAGCGTCAGCCTTGGCCCGGACAAAGAAATAGTTGCGGGAGGCTCTATACAGCTGAATGCTGAGGGTACTGATATTTACAGCTATGCCTGGGATAATACTGAAACACTCACATGCGGAGATTGCAAAGACCCTATTGCCACACCATCCATACCTACCACCTATATAGTGACGGTGAGCAATGAATTTGGCTGCAAAACAAGGGATGATATTTCTATCAGCATCCGCTGCGATAACAGCCAGGCGTTTATACCAAATACCTTTACACCGAATAATGACGGGCATAATGATAAGTTCTTCATGAGTGGTAAGGGCATCCGGATTATTACCAAGTTCAGCATATGGAACCGGTGGGGCGAAATGGTCTTCAGCACACAGAACATAAATGTTAATGACCCGAAAGCGGGCTGGGATGGAACTGTTAACGGTAAACCACTTGATCCAGATGTATTTGTATATATGATTGAAGCTATATGTGACCTGGGAGATATTCTAAAATATAAGGGCGATATTTCTTTGATACGTTAAAAAATTGCTTAACTTTAAAGACTGACTTAAGTGATTATGGGAAAACACTACACAAAAACATTAGCCGCAGCCCTATGCCTTTTAAGTGCTGCAACGGTTTCGAATGCGCAGGATATTCACTTCTCGCAATTTTACGAGAATGCTATCCTGAGAAACCCTGGTCTCACGGGCATCTTTAGCGGCGACTACAAGGGCGGTGTCAACTACCGTTCTCAATGGGGACAAATATCAGTGCCCTTCACCACCATGCTGGCTTCTGCTGAAATGCGTAAAGTGGTAAACGAAGAAACAGGCGACTGTGTGAGCTTCGGCCTTACTGCAACTTACGACAAGGCAGGTAGTATCAATTTTAACAGCCTGCAGATATATCCTGCCATTGCGTATAACAAAGCGCTGGAAGATGCACACGGTACCTTCCTGACTTTGGGTTTTGCCGGAGGGTATATACAGCGTACCACCGATCCTAGTAAGATGACTTTCTCCAGCCAGTATGTAGGCGGAGAGTGGAGCGGATCGAACGCCAGCGGCGAAACTATCAACTTCAACTCTGTGCAGCACTTTGACCTGGGTGCAGGTGTCAGCCTGAATAGCAGCATTGGCGATAAGAACAATGTGAACTACTATGTAGGCGCATCTGCGTTCCACATCTTAAGGCCTAAAAATGCCTTCAATAAAACAGATGCCTTTACGCGCCTGAGTATGAAGTGGTCGGGTAACCTGGGTGTAAAAGCACAGTTCACTAACCAGTTCGGCCTTGTGGTGCATGCTAACTACACTAACCAGCAGCCATATGAGGAAATGATAGTAGGTGGCCTGCTTAGCTACAGGACTGTTGACCAGAATGCGAAACCATTTACATTCTATATCGGTTCTTTCTACAGGTTTGGCGATGCGATCATTCCTACAGTAAAGATGGACTACAAGATGTATTCTGTTACTGTGTCTTATGATATGAACAACTCTAACCTGAAGACTGCCTCAAACGGTATGGGTGGATTTGAAATATCCCTTTATGCACGCGGTTACTTCAAGAAGGAGAGCATTGTGGATATGATCAAGTGTCCTCGCTTCGAGTCATTGACCAATTACATGAACTAAGTTATTTTCAAATAAATAGAAAGACCAGCCGATCGCTGGTCTTTTTTATGTGTGTTTTCGTTTAGTCTACTTTTTTTACTTCTGCCAGAATCTCATCCATTGTAGCGACATCGGGCCAGAGCTTTACGAATTTCTTGCGTTTGTCGTAGAGAACAATGTCGGGTACTGAGCTGACACCATAGTAGGTGGGGAAGAAGAATTTGAAATCCTGTCCTATAAACTTAATGGCCTCGTAATTTTCCAAATGGTAGCCTCTGTTGAAAACCTGCAGGGCAATGGGCGGCATAAAGGTCATCATGTATACGTTTACATTCTTCAGCTTGTCGAACTGGGGAAGCATCTCGTCCAGCATTTTCTTGCAGTGGTCGCAATCGGGGCTGAAATAAATGATGAGGGATGGTTTCCCGGCCGGGATATTGAATGTGTTGAAAGTGTCCTTGCCATTCATATATATAGCCTCAAACGCCGGCAGCTCCTTATACTTAGTATAAGGAGCATTCGGGTCAGACTTATGTTTGGTTTCTTCCTTTGGTTTATTTTCCTGTGCGAAGGCAGCAGGGCCGGCCAGCAACAACAGTAACAACAGTTTTCTCATGTTTGCAAATGTACGCTTTCATACATTTACAAGAAACAAGCCAAATTGCGATATGACTCTCTACTGACCTGCCCGCGCTTCGTTCATGATAGGCAGCATTTGGGTGTAGAGCATTTGCAGCTGGTTGTCCCATAGTTCAGCTTGCTTTGTGTCACCGGCTTCTTTGGCGGCAGTGGCCAGTACGTTCAGCATGGTGAGGTCTGATTGTATCTCACCGGCTTCGCCTACCTGCTTTTCATCGGGTAGTGTTTTTATCCAGATGATATCGTCGGTTGCATTTTTTGCTACTATAGCTCCGAGTTTTACTGCTTTGTCTTTTGCACCTGCTTCATAATAAGCCGATGCTATATAGGCCATTGCGAGGTCGTAAGGGTAGGAATGTTCGGAGAAGACGGCAGTGATCTTGTCCAGTAGTTTTATCGCATCGGCATTTCTTTTCTGCCCCACCAGCAAACCAGCAACCCTTGATGCCATCAGCCTGTACGACATCATCATGGCCTGGTGCTTGTCGTCAAAGTGAATGTTATTTCTTTCTGTGCCACCCCAGGTGTATTTATTCAGCACAAGGTCCAGGGATTTGTCCACGTCTATAGGTCCGGAGTCATACCCTGCTTTGTCAGGCTGGCCAACATAAGTAAAAGGAAGTAGCCTGTAGTTGATACCCTCCAGTCTCATATACCTGCCCATACCGAGGGTGTTGCCGTTGGCGGGATAGGAACCATTGAAGTATACAGGCCGTTTCCAGCCGTCCTTTGCAATGGCGGCAATGATGTGTAGTATGGCAAGATCGTTTTTGAAAAGGTGCTTCTTGTCTATGGTAAAGTGCATTTCGTTAATGATAGCTGCGCTGTCTTTGGCCCAACCGTTTCGTACTATTTCTTCTTTACTCATGCCTTTTACAGAAATATTCGGCGCAGGAATATAATTGCTTCTCCCTCCTCCCTGATTTTGCAATTGGTTGAGCGGATCGGTACTGTTGATGAAGCGACAGATCTCTTCAAGGTCATAGTGCTTGCTTTGATCCAGTTGGGGAGAAGGATATAGAGGAACATAGTTGTGGTTGCCGCCTATATAATCTTCTTTTTTCCAGGCCATGGGAACAGCCGGGGCATCGTTCACTTTGTGGTTTAACTGATCGATGAACCAATCTGTGCCCAGTAGTTCTGTAATGATAACGCGCACATCAGGCCTTATGCCTTCTACTTCCTGCAGATACCAGAGTGGATAAGTGTCGTTATCTGCAAAGCAGAAGAGTATTGCATTGGGCTCGCAGGAGATAAGAGTATTGTAGGCAGTTGCCCTTGCCTGGCTTCTTTTGGAGCGGTCGTGATCGTCCCATTCTTCTGTAGCCATAAGTGCAGGCACTGCCAGCAAACAAAACAGGATAGCCAGGGAGATGCCTGCGGCTCCTTTTAATATCCTTTGTATAGCTGTGTGCACCATCATCACGCCGAGGCCTATCCATATAGCAAAGGCGTAGGTGCCGCCTGCAAAAGCATAGTCCCGCTCGCGAGGCTGTAGCGGCGTCATATTCAGGTAGATGGCAATGGCGATGCCCGTGAAGAAGAACAATATAGCAACAATTGCTGCATCTTTTCTATGCCTGTTGAAATGAAAGACCATACCGAGCACACCCAGCATGAAGGGAAGTAAATAAAGTTCATTGCGTGCAGGATTTTGTGCATAGCCGTGGCTCATCTTGTCTATATCGCCCACCTTGTGTTGGTCTAGTGCTTTAATGCCTGTTATCCAGTTGCCATGTTTGGCGTCGCCGTGACCATGGTAGCTGTTCTGGCGGCCTGCGTAGTTCCACATAAAGTAGCGCCACCACATCCAGCCCAGCTGGTAGTTGAAGAAATAAGAGAGATTGTCTCCCGCTGTGGGGCTTTCGCCTTCCCCCAGCTGAAGGTAGTTGCGATAGAACTTAGCATGCGAGGCCTCTGAATCCCATATGCGGGGGAAGAAGCGTTTACTGCCTTCGTCGTATTTGTAGCGGATATTGTCGTCGATTTTTTCGTAGTGATCGCTACCGTCTTTTAGGGTTCTGCCATATACTTCTCCCTGGCTTTCTGTGCCTGAAGGCTGGCTGCTGAAGTCGGGCCCCGTAACGATAGGCTGCTGCAGGTACTGGCTGCGTTGCACATAACCTACGAGACTCATGACGTTGTCGGGGTTGGTCATGTCTACCGGTACATCAGCATTGGAACGGATAACAGGAACGAGATAAGACGAAAAACCAAGAATGATAAAGCAGCCAGAGAGCAGGGAAATATGCAAAACGTACTTAGCCTTTTTCCGCGCGTAAATTATGCCCGATATTAAACCG
Organism: Flavipsychrobacter sp.; assembly: GCA_035626755.1. GTDB lineage: Bacteria > Bacteroidota > Bacteroidia > Chitinophagales > Chitinophagaceae > MKUN01. Next base: position 6,051 of record DASPNB010000371.1, on the reverse strand, counting down.
GCGATCAGCAGGATCATGAAAGTGATAGCTCCGCTGTTAAATGGCAGGCCAAGACTATTGACAAAAAACAAATCGAAACGGGAAGCAAAAATGGGTAGATACTGTATAACCCCGAACTGCACCAGCGCAAGTATTGCTATGCCAATAAAGAATGCAGTGATGATGCCTTTTGCCGAAACGGCGTAGCGCCTGAAATAATAGACCATAGCTACGGCGGGGATGGCCAGCAAGTTGAGCAAATGCACCCCCACCGATATGCCTATCAGGAAGGCAATGAGTACCAGCCACCGGTCGGCATGGCGGTGATCGGCCTGTTCCTCCCATTTTAATGCTGCCCAGAAAACAAGAGCAGTAAAGAAGGACGAAGTAGCGTAGACTTCGGCCTCTACTGCGGAGAACCAGAAAGTATCGGAGAAGGTATAAGCCAGTGCACCTACAAGACCACTGCCTATGATGAGTAGTGTTTGCTCCCTGTTGGGCTCTGTTTGGGCATCTGCCAGCAGTTTCCGTACCATATGAGTGATAGTCCAGAAAAGGAATAGGATAGTAAGCGCACTAACCACCGCCGACTCAGCATTGATAAACAACGCCACCTGCTCCCTGCTGCCTGCCAGCATGCCGAACATCCGTTGCAGCAGCATAAAGAATGGCGCACCCGGAGAGTGTCCTACCTCCAGCTTGTAAGCACAGGCAAGGAATTCACCGCAATCCCAGAAGCTGGTAGTACGTTCTAATGTGAGGAGGTAGACAGTAAGAGCAACGGCAGCAACGAGCCACCCGGCGAGGTTATTGACTTGACGGAATTTCATAAAACCGAAATTACCGGGTAGTGAAAAGGAGGTAGGTTAATGCACGCCCAATTAATGTTAATTACTGTTAAAGTAAACTAAGATGTAATATCAAAAAGCTAATATTGCTCATACATTATGAACGCCAAAGGATCTTCAAAACTCGCTCGCACCAGGCTACTCATGTTCCTGGGATTTTCTTTGCTCATAGGATTTTCAGCCCATTGGCTGGTGTCACAATATGAGCGGGAAAAGGACCACCTGCAAAAGGATCTTACCAAGCTTTTCGGCAATGTGCAGGAAGATATTTCCGATTCCCTGCTGTGGCTGAATGTAGTAGAGCCGGCAATTAAAAAGGAACCAAACTGTTGCGAGCCGGGACAGGGTTATCAAGGCATAATGGAGTACAGGGATAACGACATCAACAAGCAAAGCACGCACCTTTTCCTGAAGAATATAAAGAAACTATCGAAGAGCGAAGAGAAGAACCTGTTCCGCACGGATACGATGGTCTTCAATGACATCTTCAGCCAGCGCATGCAAATGCAGGGATGGAATTTTGAGAGCAAGTGGGTAAATGCACAGAAGAAACCCTTAGATGAAGCGCACAACATTTTTATAGCCAGCAACTACTTTACTAAAGAGCACGGCATTATTGTCAGCGACTTTGAATCTTACCTGCTGAAGAAGATGTGGGCCCCGTCCGCCTTTATCCTGGTGTTGCTGGCGGTGATAGGTTTGGCGTTCCGTTCTACTTACCTGAGCCTGAGCAAGCAAGTGCAGCTGGCAGGTCTGAAAGACGACTTCATCAGCAATATGTCTCATGAGCTGAAAACCCCGGTAGCTACCGTAAAAGTGGCGCTGGAAGCACTGAAGAATTTTAATGCGCTGCAGCAGAAAGAGCGCAGTGAAGAGTACCTGGATATGGCAGTGATAGAAATGAACAGGCTGGAGTTGCTGGTGAACAGGGCGCTGAGTACTTCGCTTCTGGAATCGGGAAAGCTTTCTTTGCAGAAAGAGCACTGCGACCTGAAGCAGCTAACCGAAGAAGTGATATTAGGTATGCAGCCGAAACTATTAAAAAATGAGGCTACAGTGGTGCTGGAGACTACAGGCGAACAATTTATCTCTAACCTGGATAAACTGCATACGCAAGGCGTGCTTATTAACCTGATTGACAACAGCATAAAATATGGTGTGAAGCCCGTAGAGATAAAGATCAGCCTTGCCGAAAAGGGTAATACTATTCAGCTATCCGTTACCGACAATGGTCCCGGCATACCGGAGGAGTATCGCGAAAGAGTATTTGAGAAATTTTTCCGTGTGCCTACAGGTAACAAACACAACACTAAGGGCTATGGCCTCGGCCTCAGCTATGCTGCACAGGTGATGCAACAGCACATGGGCTCTATAAGGCTGGCTAATGTGCCGGAAGGTGGTTGCAGCTTCACACTAACATTCTGATAAAACATAAATGAAGAAAAGAGTTTTTTATGTGGAGGACGAAGCATTCCTCGCGAAAATTGTAAAGGATACACTGGAGTCGAAGGGTTATGAGGTGATGCATAATAGGAATGGCACAAAGGTTTTTGAATCACTCAGCTCTTTCAATCCTGACATCTGCCTGCTGGACGTGATGCTGCCCGTGGTAGATGGTTTTACGATAGGCAACCATATCCGCAATACCCATCCTCATCTGCCGATCATTTTTCTCACCGCTAAGACGCAGCCTGATGATGTGATAAAAGGTTTTTCCTCAGGAGGTACTGACTACCTGAAGAAACCGTTCAGCATGGAAGAGCTGATAGTGCGTATGGAGAACCAGCTGAAGCTGTCAAAAGCTAATACCCCGGACGTGGATGCACTGCCCGACGAGATAGCCCTGAAAGACTACAAGTTCTACCCGGGCAAATTTGAATTGCATACAGGAGAGGAAGTGATAAAGCTGTCCAACCGTGAGGCGCAGATACTAAAGATGCTTTGCAGCCATAAGAACAAGCCGATAGATAGAAAGATCCTGTTGCAAATGGTATGGGGTGACGATTCATTCTTCAATTCCCGTAACCTCGATGTCTACATTCGCAAGCTACGTGGCTATTTTGAAGCCGGGAAGGGTATAGAGATCATTACCCTTAAGGGAATTGGTTATCATTTTTCCGTAAGCTGAAAACTACCGCTTCACTATTTTTCCGCTGGCCAGCAAATTACCGTCTTTGTCTGTTAGTGCATAGAAGTAGTTGCCTGATGACACATTATGCAAAGGAACATTTATTAAGTTCTGACCCGCAACATATCCATTCATTTCTGTAGCATACACAAGCTTACCGGACATATCATAGATACTGGTTGCAAAGGAAATGGTATTGGGCATCTTGATACTGATTGTTGCTAATCCGTTTGTGGGTACAGGATACACGCTGATCTCCATATTCAGCCCGACTTTTTTTATGCCCTGGGTCACATCATTGAATTGATATAGTTCAGCCCCGGTGAACCAATACTCCAGGATGAATGTCAGATGCCAGTGTTAGCTGCGCTAGGCTGCAAAATGAACAAAGTATCAATACGATACCCAAGTATAGGCGTTTCATAAGTGTCTATTTAAATACAATTTAAGAAATTCGCGCAAGTAAGGTGTCGCTTTCAGCGATTTTTTGGCCAGGAAGTATCCCTATTCGCCAGCCCATAGAAGGCAGCCATCACCGTAGCTGAGAAAGCGATAGTTGTTGGCTAATGCATGCTCATAGATTTTTCGCCAGTCGCTGCCGATTAATGCTGCGACGAGGAGCAACAAAGTGGACTGCGGCTGGTGAAAATTGGTCACTAAGCCTTTGACGATCTTCATCTTATATCCGGGAGCAACGAGGATGCGTGTCCGTGTTAACAGGCGGTTGATGCCTTTTGCGTCCATGTATGATAGTATGGCATTGAGCGACTCCGTTGGTCTGGTATTATAGTTTTGTTCATAGGGGTCCCATTGGTCTACGGCAAGCCCGCTGAAGTCTATGTTCACATCATTGTGCAGTTTGGCCCCGATCCAGTAGAGGCTTTCTAAAGTTCGTAGTGAGGTGGTGCCCACGGCAACAATGCCTGTTTCAAGATGGGTGATAAGTCGCGCTAAGGTTTCTCTGCTAACTTCTACCCATTCAGCATGCATCTCATGCTCCTGCATAGTCTCGCTTTTCACCGGCCTGAAGGTGCCCGCACCCACGTGAAGGGTGAGAAATGAGCGGTCTATGCCTTTTGCTGAAAGGCTTTGCATTACATCATTTGTAAAATGTAATCCGGCAGTGGGAGCAGCAACGCTTCCTTCTTCGCGGGCGTATATGGTTTGATATCTTTCTTCATCGGCAATTTCTGCTTCGCGATGGAGGTAAGGGGGCAGGGGTACTTTACCTGCATAGTGCAAAACGTCGGCAAAGCTGAGTGAGTCATCATCCCAACTGAGTTCAAGTGTAAAAGTTCCGGGCTCTCTTTCTACGATCATGGCTCTTAGCGTGAAGTCGGGGTTATTGTGTTTCAGCTCGGGCACCAGGCCATGCTTCCATTTGCTGGCCCCGCCTATCATACATTTCCACCATACCTTACCTTTCTGCATCATAGCGGTGGGCACATCGGTATACTGTTCGTGCGGTTCCAGGCAGAAAACCTCTATTACGCCGCCGGTGTCTTTCCTGAAGAGCAGGCGGGCATGTACTACTTTGGTTTGATTGAAGACCAGCAGGGTTCCCTGTGGAATATGTTCTGCAATATTCCTGTACACATCGTCATTAAGCGCGCCTTCCTTATAGATGAGCAACCTGGAAGAATCACGCGCTTCCAAAGGATACTTTGCTACCCGGTCATCAGGCAACTCGTAAGTGTAGTCTTCTATTCTTAAATCTTTGGGGTGCATCTTACCTTATCTCGGGAATACTAATGCCGGTTATCTTGCGATAGAGATCTATAGCATACAGGTCTGTCATGCCGGAGATGAAATCGACTACTGATTGCACATTTTCGTACACGTTGTCGCCGTTCCTGTCTATGGGGAACTGGGCCGGTACCAGCTTCAATATTTTGTCCGATTTGCTTTGTTCAGAATGCAGCACAGAATTGATGAATTCTTTCAGCAAACCACCTATCACATTGTAGCCCGCTATTTCTATTTCTACTACCGACTTGTAATTATATACATTGGCTACAGAGTAGCTGTTGATCTCCTTCACCAGGGTTTGTTCTCTTTCGGGCAGACATTTCAGCAGGTCGCTTTCCAGTTTGCCTTCCAGTAACTCCTGTTCTTTATCTATAAATATCTCCGAGAGCTTACGGACCATAAGGCCTATCCACCGGGCGCGTATAAATTCTACTTTTTTGTTGGGGTCGTTGATCTTGTCAAGGGTCTTTGCCACGGCGTTGATATTATCGTAGCCGCTTTCCCCTTCAAAGAAGGGCAAGAAGAGCTCTTTTATCTTCTCCAGGGATACGATCTGCAGGCGGTGCGCATCTTCCAGGTCTATAATGCGGTAACAAATGTCGTCGGCTGCCTCTGTCAGGTATACAAAAGGGTGCCGGGCATATACATGCTCGTGTCCTGCAATGCGCGGAATCTCAAGGGTGTCGGCAATTTCCTTGTAGGTGCCCATCTCACTGTCAAAAAAGCCTGATTTCTTAGAGAAGATGCTCTTCTTATTAAAACCCTCCGATGAACTACAGGGATATTTAATAATAGATGCCAGGGTTGCATAAGTAAGCCGGTAGCCTCCCTCACCTTCATTAAAATTATGTGTCAGCACCCGGAAGGCGTTGGAGTTGCCTTCAAAAAGCTCAAAATCTTTTAGCTGGTTAATGCTGAGCTTGTCGTCCAGTATTTTCCTGGAGTTGCCGCTCAGCTCCCTGAAAAAGGTGCGTATGGCATCCTCCCCCGAATGGCCGAAAGGTGGATTGCCTATGTCGTGCGCCAGGCAGGCCGCTGCTATTACTGAAGGTAGCTCGTATTTGTAGAATTCTTTAAAGTCCTCGTTTTCGGTATGGTGCTTTTTGGCCAGTTCGTCACCCACAGCCTTTCCCAGCGAGCGGCCTACAGAGGCTACCTCCAGGCTATGGGTAAGCCTGTTGTGTACGAATACAGCTCCCGGCAGGGGGAAGACCTGGGTCTTGTTCTGCAGCCTGCGGAAGGCCGAAGAAAAAATGATCCGGTCATAGTCGCGGAGAAAGGAGGTCCGCACCTGGTCGGGGTTTAGCTCCTTCGTGGCGGGGTCGCTCGTACGCCTTGTGCTATAAA
>DASPNB010000370.1:0-2377 GCA_035626755.1 Flavipsychrobacter sp. | reverse complement strand
CTAGTCGTTATATAAACGTGACTATCTTTGGCAAAAAGAGGAAAGATTAATTCGCCGGGCAATATAAAAAGACATTTAAAGTTGATTGGTAGTATGAAATTCATGCTACCAATTCTGCTATTTGTTTTAGCGGGAATAAGGGTGAACGGCCAGCAGCCACCACCGGGTAAGACAAATGTTGAGATAGTCAGGAGCCAGCAAAGTTTCTTTGCACAAACGGATAGCGGTAACATTACGAGGCTGATAGAAGATGTTATAATAAAGCACCAGGATGACTACCTGTACTGCGATAGCGCTCATATTAACCTGGCCACCAACAACCTGAAAGCATATGGCAGTGTAAGGATAGTTCAGCCTGGAGGAACACAAGGTACCAGCGACTACCTGAACTATATGGGCAACAGGAAACTGGCCTATATGAGTGGCAACGTGAGCCTGACAGACGGTAAAAGCAACCTCTGGTGCGAAGAACTGACCTACGACCTGAACAGCAAAGTAGGGGTGTACAACAGGAACGGCACCTTGCAGGACGGTACTACAGTAGTATCGAGCAGGGAAGGAACATATAACCTGAAGACAAAAGACTCCCGCTTTAAGGGTAATGTAAATATTACTGACCCCGAGTATAGTGTGGTGTCGGAAGATATAGCATACAATACTGAAACCAAGATAAGCCGCTATTATGCTTATTCAGTAGTAACAACCGATAAGTCGACACTTATAACCAGCAAAGGACATTACAATGCCACCAGTAAGATCGGTCACTTTGAAGGCCGCTCCTCCATTACCAATGAAAGCCAGTATATAGAGGGCGATACGCTTGACTATAATAAAGTGACCGGCTTTGGCAAAGCAGTAGGCGATGTAATAGCGTTGGATACTGCGCAGAAGACAACGCTATTTTGCGACATAGCTGTCTACAACGAAATAACGGGAAAGACAAAGGCATGGGGAAGGCCGGTGATGAAACAGGTTAATGAAAAGGACAGTCTTTTTATCCGGGCCGATACCTTTTTCTCAGCACCGGTACAGAGGCCGGGCGATACAGTTAAGGTGGCGAGAGTACGATACGACACTAAGAAAATCAAAATAACCGAAATGGTAAGTGTGGCAGATAGCCTCGCTGGCGCTGACTCTACAAGACCGAGGTATTTTATAGCCTATCACCATGTAAAGATATTTTCGGATTCACTACAGGGCAGGTGCGATAGCCTTTCGTATACCCAGGAAGATTCCATGATGCGGATGATGTTTGATCCGGTGGCCTGGTCAAGGAAAAGCCAGATAACGGGTGACACAATACTTATAAAGCAAAGGGACAGCAATGAGATAGAATACCTGTATGTACCTAACAATGCCTACATGGTTTCGCTGGCAGGTCCTGATTCGGCAGACCTCTATGACCAAATACAAGGAAAGACCCTGCGGGCCAACTTTAACGATAGCACCATTACTGATATGGTCGTTCAGCCGAATGCTGAGAGCATTTACTACTCTAAAGATGAAAGCGGCGCCTACCTGGGGGTGAACCAGGGGAAGGGCGAGCGTATGTACATTTATTTCGGAGCTGAGAAGATCAGTAAGATCAGGTATGAGCAGGACGTGACCCAAACCATGACCCCGATGGACAAGGCCAATCTGCCTAATATGAAGCTGAGCCGCTTTAAATGGCGGGAGGATGAGCGGCCCAAAACTAAAGAAGAACTCTTTGAATAGTTTAAGATGAAAGAGGTGCCGACCCAACGAAATGTGGACAACTTTTTTACAAAAAATTGCTAGTTTTTTTCGTCTATACAGGTATAAAAGTGAAAAAATGGCGGTGTGGTAACTTTACCGGATGAAAGGCAGGATATTGTATGTAATGGATCCGCTCTGCGGATGGTGTTATGGCTTTAGCGGGGTGATGCAGGAACTACAGGAGAAGTATAAAAATGAATATGAGTTTACCGTGATACCGGGAGGGATGATAACAGGAGCGAGAGTAGCACCTGTTTCGGAAATGGCTGACTATATACTGGGAGCTTATAAGAGAGTGGAAGATTACGCAGGTGTGAAGTTTGGTGAACCTTACCTGGATCTTTTGAGAGCGGGAACAGAGATCAACAATTCAGAACCGCCATGCAGGGCTATTCACTTTTTTAAACAAAAGGACCCGGGGCGTGCATTGGACTATGCTCATCAACTGCAATTGAAAATGTTTCGCGACGGGAAAAGCTGGAATGATGAACAGACTTACCGTGAACTGGCGGAAGAATTCGGGATGGACGGAAACGAATTTGTTAATGAAATGAATACAGATGAATGCAAGTACGGGACACAGCAGGAATTTCAATGGGTGCAGGCAGCAGGCATTTCGGGCTTTCCGTGCACGGTAGTA
>DASPNB010000369.1:0-4641 GCA_035626755.1 Flavipsychrobacter sp. | reverse complement strand
GGCGGTGAAAGGCGTGGGAGCACCATCATACACATCGGGCGTCCACATGTGCATGGGAGCCGCTGAAACCTTAAAAGCAAAAGCGATGATCAGGAAGATGATACCGCAAAGAGCCATCGGGTTTAGCCTGTCCAGTTGCAGGAAGGTGAAACGGGCAATGTCGAAGCCGCCTGTTGCGCCGTACAGCAAGGTAATGCCCATCAGCAGGATACCTGTAGAGAAGGCACCCATCAGGAAGTATTTCAACGAAGCCTCACTGCTTTTCAGGTTGCGCTTATCGGCACCCGCAAGAATATACTGGGGAATAGAAATGATCTCAATACCCAGGAACAGGATCAGCATATTGTTGTAGCCCGAAAGCATATAGAGGCCCACCAGCATAAAACTGATCAAAGCAAAATAATCGGAGACGTGTATACCCACTTTCTGTATCTCCCTGCCCGAAAGCAGCACGTATAGCAGGGTACAGCCGGTCATCAGTGTATTAAACCAAACAGCGTACCTATCGATGCGCAGCATATTGTTGAAAAACACCTGGGGCTGGTTAGGACTGATAGTAGAAAGTTCCCAGATATTGACACCCAGCAACAGGAAGAAAAGTATAGCGGCAAATGTGGACACGCCTCGCTTTTCTTTTACCAGGATGCCGGTAAACATCAGGATGACACCTATAATTGTTGCAGCAATAATTGCTTTCATATTTCAGTTTTGAACCGGGATTCTCTGGATTCCAGAGATTAACCCGGTTTACTATTTATTTACAGGTTGACTTATCAACCAATCAAGTTATCAACTTTACTATGGCACCAACACAGCAGCTATTCCGGCAGTCATATCCAATAATGGTTTGGGATATACCCCCAGGAACAGGATGAGTGCTATAATAATTGCCAGTCCCGCGTACTCGTTCGCACTAATATCTTTAGTTACTGCCATTGGCGTTGCTTCGCCGTAGGCAGTTTTTTGTACCATGTTCAGCGTATACACCGCACCCAGTATAACACCCAGGCCGGCTATCACCATAAACGTCATGTGATAAGGAGACGGCCCCTGGAACAGCCCGTTGAAGAGCATGAACTCGCCAATGAAACCGTTGGTAAGAGGTAGAGCGATATTAGCCAGGGAAATGATCACGAGAGCTATTGCCATTTTAGGAGCAGTAGTTGCCATGCCGCCCATCTTAGTCATATCACGGGTACCCCAGCGGTTTTCTATCATGCTTACTACAAGCCACATACCGGTGATATTGATACCGTGGTTGAACATCTGCACCATGATACCGTGAGTGCCTACCTGTGTGTTAGAAAAAGCTACCGCACTCATGAGTCCCATGTGCGCGATGGATGAATAAGCAACGAGGCGTTTGATATCTGTCTGCACTATTGCCAGCAGGGAAGCGTAGACGATGCCGATGATAGAAAGTATCACTACGGTGTCTGACCAGAAGGCTACGCCTTCGGGCAGCACCGGTATCAACCAGCGCAGAACGGCGAACATACCCATCTTCACCATCAAGGCGCTGAGGATGATAGTTACCGGCGTTGGAGATTGCTCGTAAGTATCGGGCTGCCAGGTATGGAAAGGAAAGATCGGCATCTTAATAGCAAAGGCTATAAAGATGAGCCAGAACAACCACTGCTGCGTGACGGGATCCATAGCCGCTCCTACCGCACGGATGTTCTCGAAAGAATAGCTGTTCAGGCCGGGGTTCTGCAACGAAAGTATGATCAGTCCCGCTAGCATCATAAGGCTACCCAGGAAAGTATAAATGAAGAACTTGAAAGTAACAGGCACTCTTTTCTCCCCACCCCAGCGTGAGCAGAGGAAGTAAACAGGTATAAGCGCCAGCTCCCAGAAAATATAGAATACGAACGCATCGTAGGCCAGGAAGACACCCATAAGGCCTGCCTGCGATAGCATCATCAGTCCGTAGAATGAATTGGCCTTTTCTACTTCTTTGTTCCAGTTGGCGATAATAACAACAGGTAGTACTATAGCTGTAAGCAGGCAAAGCATGCCGCTCATTCCATCGAATGCCAGGCTGAAATTGGTTCCTATACGAGGTATCCATGGCATGCTCCAGTACATATCGTCACCGGCCACCGCTATCGCAGTCACCACGAAGGTGGCGAGCGATCCTATAAGAGCCAGGCTCTTGGCAGCATTGCCGCTCATCGCAAAGCTGAGGATACCTGCCACTAAGGGAATTAATATGAGTAATGTCAATATCATAATGCTGCTGCAATATTCTGCAATTGCTACTTATATTTTAATCCAAAAGAAACTCATGGCAAACAGGGCTAACATACCCAGTACCATTACAAAAATGTAAAACCCTACCTGTCCTGTCTGCATCAGTCGCATGCGGTCGCTGCCCCAGCGTACTGTTTTGCCTACAACATTCACCAGCCCGTCTATACCTGCCCTTTCTATAAACCTGTCGGAGATACGTGAGAACGCAGCAATAGGACGAACGAATACCGCATCGTACAGTTCATCTATATACCATTTGTTCTCCAGCACTTTTGCCAGGCCTGTATTGGGGACGAAGTTTGGTTTCTTAGTTGCATTATACGCCACGAATATCATCATCACTACCAAGCCTACCGAAAGACCCATGAGCATCCATTCTGTTTCGTGGGAAAGATGGTGAACGCCGAAATTGCTCACTACAGGCTGGAGGAATGTAGCCAGTGTATGGTGCTCGCTGATAACAGCAGGCAGCCCTACGTAACCACCAACAATAGAGAGAATGGCCAATACGATCAGCGGGATAGTGATAGCTGCAGGACTTTCGTGCAGGTGGTGCTCCTGCTCATGCGTGCCGCGGAAAGAACCACGGAAAGTGAGGAAATAAAGGCGGAACATATAGAAGGCAGTCATGAGCGCACCGGCCAGGCCTAAGTAATATAATACAGGGCTATGTCCATAAGCTGCTGCCAGTATCTCATCCTTAGAAAAGAAACCTGCAAAGCCCGGGATACCTGCAATAGCCAGGCAACCTATAAGGAAAGTAGCCTGGGTAATTTTCATGTGCTTGCCGAGGCCGCCCATCCTGCGGATGTCCTGCTCGCCGCCCATAGCATGTATTACACTGCCTGAACCAAGGAACAACAGGGCTTTGAAGAAAGCGTGTGTCATTACGTGGAAGACAGCAGTAGTATAGGCACCCACACCCAGAGCCAGGAACATAAAGCCCAGCTGGCTAACGGTGGAATAGGCAAGTACTTTTTTAATATCATATTGCCGGATGGCTATAGTAGCGGCAAAAATGGCCGTTGCCAAACCGATGATCGCTACAAAGTGCAAAGTCTCAGGAGCGAGATTGTACAGGGCACTGCTGCGCGCTATCATATAGATACCTGCGGTAACCATCGTCGCAGCGTGGATGAGTGCAGATACAGGTGTCGGACCCGCCATCGCATCAGGCAGCCAGGTATACAACGGCATCTGTGCGCTTTTACCCATAGCACCTATGATCAGGCAGACAGCGATCCAGTTATATGTGCTATTGGGAACCGGTTTCAGATCAATGTTTCCAAAAAACTCTCCATAAGAAAGTGTGCCGAAATGATAAAGTATCAGCAGCATACCCACCAGGAAGCCCAGGTCACCAATACGGTTCATCACAAAGGCTTTCTTGGCAGCATTGGTATAGTCCCTGTTCTTAAACCAGAAGCCAATGAGCAGGTAAGAGCATAGCCCCACACCTTCCCAGCCAATAAACATGATGAGGTAGTTAGAACCTAGCACCAGCAGCAACATGGAGAACACGAACAAATTCAGGTAAGCGAAATATTTCACCATTCCCTCATCCTCATGCATATACGAGGTAGAATAAACGTGTATCAGGAAACCAACACCGGTGATAATTAAAAGGAACAAAGAAGAAAGCGCATCTACCTGGAAAGAAAAAGGTATGCGAAGCGTGCCCGACTCAATAAAGCTAAACAGGTTCACTATGGCAGGCCCCTGGAAGTTCTCTGACCTTACCTCGAAGAATATACCCAGCGACACGCAGAAAGATGCCAGCACGGCGAGGCTGCCTATCCAGCCGCCCGTATTCTTCGGCATCTTCTTCCAGAATATACCATTGATAAGAAACCCTATCAACGGAAAAAGTGGTACTAAGTAAACTAAATTGGTCATACCCTATTTAAGTCAAAAGGCAAAACTGAAAACCCAAAACTTTTATGTTTTGACTTTTGAGTTTTGACTTAATGTTTTAATCTATTTAAAATATTGATATCGACAGAATGCACCTTGCGGTACATCATTACGATAACTGCCAGTCCCACGGCCACTTCAGCTGCTGCTACTACCATTATAAAGAACACAAATATCTGCGCCGATGCATCTGCATACATCTTAGAGAATGCTACCAGCAGCAGGTTAACGGCATTGAGCATCAGCTCTATGCACATAAATATGATGATGGCATTCCTGCGCATCAGGGTACCCATGATACCTATGCAGAATAACGCCATGCTTAAGAATAAATAATACTGTATCGGCATATACCCCAACCCCTAAAGGGGCTTTTTGTTTTTTTACCCTATACCCCTAAAGGGACTTTCGGATGTTAACTAATATATTTCAAACCCGTCTCCTTAGTTCCCCCTTTAGGGGGCGGAGGGGGTT
>DASPNB010000368.1:0-7378 GCA_035626755.1 Flavipsychrobacter sp. | reverse complement strand
TAAAATTGCTTTTTCCTTTATGTCTATGTTATTGTAGATGGAATATTTTAGATTGCAGATTGGCTCCATGGTCAATATTCAATTTTAAATAATCAATATTCAATCGACAAACCTCCTTATGGTGGTATTGCCGAGGGTGTTCACCTCTTCCCATTCCGAACAGAGAAGTTAAGCCCCTCATGGCCGATGGTACTGGTATCTTTCCGGGAGAGTAGGTAGCTGCCATATTTATTTACAAACGCCTCGCAACACGCGGGGCGTTTTTGTTTTATGCAATCCCTCCATAATTTAGTTCTTCATGCAATTACCATTACACCTACCACAAGTAATCCTGGAAACGGAACGGTTGATACTTAAGGAAGTGAATCCTGAGATTATCCAGTATATATATACTCAGTGGAGTGATGAGGATATCATGTCTTATAAAGGGTTTCCTACTGCGGAGTTTTTAACTGAGGAGAAAGAAAAACAAAAGGGGGGCTTTACTACTCACAGGATCAAACTGAAAGGTTTCCTGTTCGTTCTTAAAGAGACTAATGAAACAATAGGCGCTTGCCATTATCACACATGGCAGCCAAAGCATGCAAGAGCTGAAATAGGCTATGCCATTTATAAAGAGGAGCATAAGAATAAGGGCTATATGAAGGAAGGTGTAAAGAGAATACTCGACTATGGCTTTAATGAAATGAGACTAAATAGAGTAGAGGCATTGATAGGTCCGTCTAATGAACCATCAACAAAATTGGTGCAAAGCCTGGGATTTGTAAAAGAAGGTGTGCTTAGAGAACACTATTGCAAGAATGGTGAGCTGCAGAATTCAATTGTATTCTCGCTCCTGAAGAAAGAGTACAGGCATTAACTATTTTCTACGTCTCCTGAATTCTTTGTAGCTGAAAGGTGTCTTCTTTTTCTTTTCGCCTGTTTCTTCGGAGCGCGTTTTAGACACTTCTATATTCTTTGGTTTTGCCTGCCGGTCTTTCTTGCCTGCCTTAGGGCGTTCTTCGTAAGAGGCTTCTTCGGTTTTGCTGGATGTGCTCACCAGTTTATTTAGTTCTTCTACTTCTGCAGAGGTGAGGTAGCGCCATTTTCCAACGGGAATATTACTAAGCGTTACATTCATAATGCGAGTTCTGGTGAGTGCAATAACTTTGTAATCGAGGGCTTCACACATGCGGCGAATCTGCCGGTTAAGACCTTGGGTAAGTACAATGCGGAAGCGTTTATTGCCTTCCTGGCGAACCTTGCATTTTTTTGTAACTGTGTTGAGTATAGGAACCCCGTTTTCCATCTTTCTTACAAATTCCGAACTAAGGGGCTTGTCGACAACAACTACGTACTCCTTTTCATGATTGTTTGCGGCGCGGAGAATTTTATTGACTATGTCGCCATCATTTGTCAGGAAGATCAATCCGTCAGAATCTTTGTCCAGTCTGCCAATCGGGAAGATTCGCTTCGGGTAGTTCAAAAAGTAGATAATGTTCGTTTTATCTTTTGGGTCGGTAGTTGATGTAACGCCTTTTGGTTTATTGAATGCTATGTAGAGTGGTTGTTTCTTCGGTTTTAATTTCTCACCATCTACTTCAACCCTATCCGTAATAGAAATTTTAATTGAATCAATAACCAATTTTCCATTTACAGTAACACGAGCCTGCTCTATTAGTTTGTCAGCATCCCGGCGCGAGCAAAAGCCCGTGGAACTTATGTACTTGTTCAAACTAATAAGACCATCATTTTCTCTTTCTGACATCAGTTCCTTTTTTCGCGTGAGTACTGTCTTATCTTACTGTATTTCATGAACGTCATAAAGGCTGACATTCTTGCGATGGTATAACCTTCCATTCCATCAAGAAAACCAAACCTGAAAATATAGTTACTCAGGAAGGTCCACTTAGGTGAAGCCCATATTCTAAAAAGGCTCGTGGTCTTTCCCATTGCCACTGCATCCCTGGCAGCTATATCTGTGTACTTGTTGATCTTTTTGAGATGCGATGAAAGGCTTTGGAAACTATCGTGCAGGAGGTCGCCTTTTAATTCGTGTATCCTCTCATTCTTGTTGTGTGCCCGCCAGTACTCGTGCACATTTCCACCTTGCCAGGTTCCTTTTGTGCGGTTATACAGGCGAATTTTTTTATCGGGGTACCACGAGCCATGACGTATCCATTTACCGCAGTATCTATTAAGTCGGGGAAAGCGGCAAGCATTTGCTGCCGGAGCTTTCTTAAAAGCTGCAATGCTTTGTGATAACCCACCGCTAAGCCATTCATCAGCATCCATCATCAACACCCAATCATTTGCCGCTGCATTGTCGCTGAATATTCTCTGGCCGGCATAACCCAGAAATGGTTTATGGATAACTGCCGCGCCGTGTTCTTTTGATATTTCTACGGTTCGATCGGTCGATTCGCTATCTATAACTATCAGTTCGTCAGCTATGTCTTTCAGTGAAGTAAGGCAACGGGCTATGTTGCGTTCTTCATTGTAAGTAATAACGACTGCGCTGAGTTTTATCATGGAATTGTAAACGGCTGTAAAAATAGAACCTAAGAACCGAATAACCTTGCCGCTTTTAACTTTGATTTAGCGATTTTACATAACCACCACTGTTATTTGAAACGGAAAAATTGCTAATTTTAGTCATCTTTAAAAAATTTTCTTAGGTATCAAGATGGTGAAAATGACAAAGAAAGCATTACTTGTTTTTATAGGATTGCTTTTGGTGAAGGGGATAGTGTCTGCCCAAAATAAGAATTCCGGCAGAAAAAAAATCACAGTTCTGAACGTGACAGAGCCTGTTCCGCAGGCCGCAACACGGATTAAGAAAGTGGCGGTTGGCGGGGATGAAGTCAGCGGAGCTTATTCTTATGACGATGTCATTAGCAAAATACAAGACATTGCAGAAGAATGGCAGGCTAACCTTGTAAAAATTGAACAGCACGAGAGGGGAGATGCCCAGCGGTGCGACAGGGTAGTGGCCACACTGTATAGTGTAGACGCCACGGGAATAAAGACAGCGGTTGCACCCGATTATTTACCGGACAGCTACAGTGAGGGCGATTTTGTATGGAGCAAGACACGTAAACTGGCTTGGAGAGACTTTCAGGGAAGTATCCCGAGGTTGTCTAAAAATGACATGACTGTTGCGGCTACTTATTGCGGTTTTGGTTACGAAATGAGCTACAAAGGCAACAATAAGCCTGTACTTTCAATAAAGAACCGCTTTTATGTTGATAAATCCTGGGGACTGGACGAGTTCAGGAACAGGGAAGTACTGGAGCACGAGCAAGCCCATTTTGACCTTTGCGAGATATATACCCGCAAATTCAGGGAACTGGCTAATAAGAGGATACAGGCCGGTACAAACTACAAGAAGATAATACAGTCTGCATACGATCAGGTATACGGTGAATATGAACGCCAGCAAGAGCGCTATGACTCAGAGACAGAGCATGGCAATAATAAAGAAGCCCAGAAAAGATGGCAGATGCACATAGAAACACAGCTGCAGGAAACTGAAGGCTGGCATGAAGCCTAAAGAGAAAGCCCTCCAAACATTGTCTGGAGGGCTTTTTTTATGAAAGAAGCTTTTGACGGAGCAGGAATTCGAGTTGCTCGTTGGAGATGGTGAGCTTGTCGTTCAGTTCCTTTTCCTCTATTCTCTTCTGGTAAATTTCGAAAGCCCTGTTGATGGTAATATCCAATTCGTCTTCATTCCAGGGCTTTGTGAGGTAGTGAAAGATCTTACCCTTGTTTACAGCATCGATTACGGCATTCATATCTGCATAGCCGGTCAGTAGGATTCTCATGGGATCGGGGTAGTCCTGAAGTATGGATTCAAGGAATTCTACCCCGGTCATGTTGGGCATCCTTTGGTCCGTAATAATCACGTTGATGGTATTTTCTTTCAGTAGCTTTATAGCCTCCTCTCCCCCTTCTGCGGTGAACACATTATACTTTATCCTAAAGGTTGCCTTAAAGGAAATCAAGTTATTCACCTCATCATCCACATAAAGAATATTTATTTTCTTATTTGTCATTGGATGAAATAATTAGCGTTACTTTTGAACGGTATTTGTGCAATATAGGGATTAATTTAGAAATTTTACCTATCTTATTGACGTTTTTTTCAATGCGACGATAAAATGCCAATTTTTATATGTATGTCATTTTGGTACTTTATTTCATACAATGCATCATAATATTGATCGGGAGTTGTTAAGCGGCCAGTTTGATCCTGTTTTTTTTAGACTCAAAAATCCTGGTGAAAAAGAGTCTTACTATAGCCTTCTCTCTTCTAATCCCACCCTGATTATTATCGATGAAATCCAGTCTCAATTAAGAGAACTGATTAAGAGCGTTAATCCCGCACTGAAAATAGCTACAGATGATTATCCAGGTCTTATCAGAGCGCATGTTAACGATGTTGAGCTAAACGAATACGGTGTTTGGGTATACTTCCCCTGGAGAAATACCCTTGTTCACCTGCTGGATGAGGATGAATTTGTAGAGGTACGGACGAACCGTAACCGGTATAAGATCAGCCGCGAGGAGCAGGAAATACTGAAGACTAAAAAAATAGGCATAATTGGCCTTTCTGTAGGTCAATCGATAGCACTAACCCTGGCCCAGGAAAGGGTGTGCGGAGAACTCCGGCTAGCCGATTTTGACATCGTAGAACTAAGCAACCTGAATCGCATTCGTACCGGTCTGCACAATTTGGGCGTAAACAAGGCGGTTCTCGCAGCCCGCGAAATCAAGGAGCTAGATCCATTCGTCAAAATAAGTGTTTTTGATGATGGGATCAGCCCGGAGAATATTGGTGATTTTCTTTCCGGAGATGGCAGGGTAGACGTCCTTGTAGAAGTATGCGATAGCGTAGACGTAAAGGTACTGAGCCGCATTAAAGCCCGCGAATTAAAAATTCCTGTAGTGATGGATACCAACGACCGCGGTATGCTGGATGTAGAGCGGTTTGACCTGGAGCCTGTAAGGCCGTTATTTCACGGACTGGCGGGAGATATAGAGCATACTAATCTGGAAAAGTTAAGCCCTGAGGCAAGAATGGGAATGGTAATGAAGATAGTAGGTGCAGAAACACTATCTGAAAGAATGAAGGCCTCAATGCTGGAAATGAATATTTCAATCAATACCTGGCCGCAACTTGCGTCCTCAGTAGTACTTGGAGGAGCTATTACAACAGACATTTGCAGGCGCATGTTGCTTGGCGATCACATGGCTTCCGGCAGGTTTTATGTTGACCTGGAACAGATAATTCCGTCACATGAAACCGCAAACGATGCAAATGAGAAAATAGATGGTATTGGTCAGCAGGGGATCGTAGCGGGGGCAATATCAGCGTATTTTAAAAAAAAATCCGAACATAATTTCAGTATAAGTGCCGCAGAGTTAAATAAGTTAGCAGATGCAGCAGCAAATGCGCCTTCTATTGATAACATTCCATGTAGCCTCTCCTACGTAAATGGCGTACTTTTCGTAATTCAGTTACGCCCGGATAACAGTTGGAGTGATTCCGGCGGAGCGGCGACGAATGCAGGATTAGGCATTATACTGGAAAATATTCGCCTCCAGGCCAGTGCATTGGGACTCGTCGCTACTTGTGAGTTATTTCCTCTTGGTTATAATTCTTTGCCAGCCGCTGTACGGCTTTCTAAGGGTGGAGCGGTGGCTGATCAAGAAAGTCTGAAGTTGGCTTCCGGCATCTATAAGCGACAAATACCTTGTCAATCGCCTGTTAAGAGAGAAATTCCTCTTGATTTTTATCAACAAGTTCACTATTTTGTTGGGAGAAATAATAATTTATCGTATAAACTACTGGATGAAAACGAAGATATAACAGGCATTGCCGATATTATTGGGTCGTTTCAGAAGGCAAGAATATTAAGTGAGAAGGGATATCGGGAGTTCTTTAATATGGTAGCTCTGGCTGAGCAAAACATGGAGGATCTTTCCTATAGTGCGGCAGAGCAAGCCGTGTACGCAATGCTGCGCGAAAAGAAAGTGGCAAACCTTTTGGCCGGATGGGGAAAAGGTGACGCGATAAAGTTTGCGGCCGCTGCATCTGCTCAATTGGCTTTCGCCTATGTAGTGGTTATGGCAGAAAATGCCGGGGCCGAGGACATGGTAGAAACCGGTAGAACCCTTGAAAAAATTTGCATAGAGGCAAACTTAGCCGGCGTGGCAGTACAGCTGTACAACATACCGGCGCTGATAAAGGAAAATAAAGAAACGGATAAGAATTATGAGATTGAAATAAAGAAGCTCAGGGAAAGATTTCTAAAAATATTTCCGTTGACTGGAGAGTATAAGAGAGATTATACTGAAGTTTTTTTAATGAAACTATCTGCGACAAACGAGGGATCGTATAGTGATGTATTAAAAAAGCCTGGACACGAAATATTATTGGAGATTAAATGATCAAAATAAGAGCATTCAGAGCAGTAGATGACCATGATGCATGCCGCAAGTTTATTATGGGGCATACACATGTACTTGAAAACATTGGTGTAAAAAGGGTTACTTCTTCAAAGGACGAGTGGATGTATAATCCTGCCTCCTTTGTTATTATTGTGGAATCGGAAGATGGTGAGAAAGTCTACGGCGGTGCAAGAGTGCATGTAGCCGGCGGAACTCAGCCGCTGCCGATTGAAGAAGCGACAGGTTATCTTGATAGAAAAATATTTGATGTTGTAAAGGACTACGCTGCTGCAGGCACAGGGGAGATATGTGGTTTGTGGAATTCAAGGGAAGTAGCTGGTATGGGGATTGGCAGTGTGTTCCTTACCCGTGCAAGTGTCACCATTTCGACACAGATAGGCCTGAATACCTTATTTGCACTTTGTGCTCCGTATACCATTGCAATGGCGCAAAATGTAGGTTACCATATATTGGAAACGGTGGGGAATAAAGGAACATTCTATTATCCCAAACTGGACCTGATAGCAACTACCATGATACTAGAAGATGTAGATACGCTTAAGCTAGCCTCTGGAGAAGAGCGCGATAGCATCATGAGCCTGAGGAGCAATCCTAACCAGGTGAGAGTGGAAGTATTAAGGAAGAAAGAACTTGAAATAAATTACCAATTAGAGATACCTAACATTAATTCATGGTACACAGCAGGTATATTAAAGTTTCCGGCGCACTGATGCGCAAGCTTTGTTTTTTAATTGCCTTCACTTTTGCCTCTGTCCTTTGTAGTGGCCAGGGAGTTTTGTTCACTAACGCCTTGGACGGTAAATACCTGGGTAAATCCGTATCGGTATTAAGCGACCCGGATCAGAAGCTAAGTATCGCTGACGTAATTTCCAGAGCAGATTCGTTTAAGCCTTATCCCAATGAAGTAGTGAATCTTGGCGTTGCT
>DASPNB010000367.1:0-2921 GCA_035626755.1 Flavipsychrobacter sp. | reverse complement strand
AATGAATAGTGAGATTTTGTGCATTTTTAACCCTTTTTAAAGTTTACAAAAACGGGTATAGGTTGTGAAGCCGCTTGTGCGGTTAGTAATTTGAACTATGAGCATTCCTTTCGGAATATTTGCAATATTTATTTTCGAGCTTGTTACTGCCCCTTGTTGTAATATTTGCCCCGTGCTGTTGACTATTGTATAAACACAATCTTCTTGCGTGATCCCTGGTATTACAAGATGTAGCATATCGGTAGCCGGATTAGGGAAAACACGCATACGGTTTTCCGCTGCCACAGAATTTACAGATAATGAAAAAGGCCAGAAACGTAACATGCAAAGTTGTCTTGTGGCAGCATTTATATTGACGTAACCAGCCATCAACACTCTTCCGTCTGTTTGTAATAGCAGACCGTGTGTACGCTCAGTGTACAACGTGACCTGCGTTATTATTCCATCGGGCGCATAATCGGAATCAACAGTTCCATCGGAATTTAACCTGATAAGAAACATGTCCTCGTCAGGGTCAGCGCCAGTGGTAGTGATATGACCGGCTGCGTATATTTTACCGTTATTATCTATCTCCACCTGTTCCGGCCCGGGGATGCCCAAAGAGTGAGTGATTAATACATGACCATTTGTACCAAAGCTGTTATCAATACTACCATCGGGGTGATAACGTACTATATGTCCCCCGGTGGCTACATCCCTGCCTACTATCACAATCTTTCCATCATGTTGCAAAGCAAAATCGTGGCCGAATCCGGTATTGGACGTAACTACAACACCATTGTTGCCAAAAGCGGAATCTAATTGCCCATCGGGTAATAATTGAACCAACAGAAAATCGGTACTATTATTATTTACATTCCCACAGGCAAGAATTTTTCCGTCAGGTTTTACTATGACTGCATTCAATGCGCTTGACCAGATACCATACGAGGCGGTAAAAATTCCTCTTTGATTGCTAAAAGTAGTATCTAAACTGCCATCAGTGTTCAGCCTCATGATTACAACCGAATCAGTTGATTTGGCACTACCGCAAAGGATGATCTTGCCATCGGCTTGTAACGCAGCATCGTTGCAAGCATCATGCCCATATATATCTACAATAATATCGCCGGTCCCGTTAAAACTAAAATCGGGTGTGCCATCCTGATTAAATCGCGCAACAGCAAAATCTTGGCTTCCAACATAAAGGTCGCCCGATATGACAATCTTGTTATCTGGTTGGACTACAATATTATTTGCAGATTCAGAATGTCCGCTATCAAAATTCTTGACTAAACGTCCGTTTACTGCAAAACTGCTATCAACGATTCCATTAAGGTGATACCTGATAACTCTAAATGCGCCGCCAAGAGCAACGATTTTTCCATCTTGTTGTTGTGTTACGCTGTTTATACTTCCCCCGCCGTTTGGTTCAAAAGGCATTTTCACAATACCATTGATACCAAAGCTGCTGTCCAGCACTTGGGCAGTAGCTAAACTGCTCAAAACGTTAGCCAATAGTAATATGATTATTAATCGCAACATGTTTATAAAGGTACAATATATTTATGTTTCAAAACCGGGTGAAAAACACCTCTTTCTAATATGTTTTATGCTCTCCTTATGGTATAATAGAAACTTTTAAAACTGCTTTATAACCAGTCTATTATTCTCTTTAAATACCGTTCTATCTTCTGCCATACGTGATTGCCCGTCGGGGTTGCTTCACATTCCCCATGAAACTTTGGAGATGGGGTGCCTGATTGTCCGCTTACCACATACCCGCATTTTGTACATTGATAACTTGCCATAATATATTGTTTAGTTTGGTTTACTTTTTAGGACTCTTATCCCCGTATAAGCGACTACCAAGCCTATTCCGATAAAGAGATAGTTAGTTTGGGCAAGGCCATAGATTGCTACTACGCTGCCGACCATGAATGTTGCAAAACCAGCTATTGTTTTCATATTACCACCAGCTTTTATTCTTAGAAGATTTTACATTGTCAGTATGTGTGTGATACGCAAATGCCGTCATATCAATGCTGCTCCATTCCGCATGGTAGCACCTGTACCAGACGCTTGACCAGGGCTGCCAGTTTTGGCGTTCATCCATAAATTCGAAGAGTTCGTTACCGTAATGACTGACGCTTATCTTATCGCCCGGCAGTATGTCATACTTCGTGCCGCCTAACCGTATAACAGCTTTCTTAGCCTGGCTGTTATTCGTGATTGTGAATGATAAGCGTTGATTCCATTTCTCTATTCCTCGTGCTCTTGAAACATCAATATTTTCAGCGCAGTGCGGACAAGTCGCTATATCTGATACCCGGTAATTCCCGTATGTCTGTTGAAAATGTCCCGTATGGCTACAGCTACGGCAACTAAATTCTGTTGAATGAATATATCCCATAACGTATGGTTTTTGAGAGTTATGAGATAAAAGTAGCATTATTTTTCAATAAAACAACATATAAGTGCTTTTATGGAACTTGTAGGTTGTTGATATAGCCCTATTATTTGGCTCATTTTGATGTGTGAACAAGGCCAGGAAAAAACAGACCTCTTCCGCTACGGAACGTCATAAAGATTTGGAAGCTATGAAAGCTTTCGGGAAGAAAATTCGCATACTGCGCATTATGAAAGACTATACAATTGAGCAGTTTGCAAATGAAATAGGCTTACACGCATCACAATTAAGTAGGATAGAGCGAGGAGAAACGAATGTCACTATCAGCACCATTACCTTTCTTGCCAAAGCATTTGACGTTAAGCCAGCAGACCTTTTACAACGCGATTGATTCTCGATAAGTAAATCTCAAATGGTCTGAGATTGCTTATGAACTGAAGGCATCACCCACGGAATTCATGCCGGATAAGCATATCAAGGAAGAAGATTGGACTGATGAGTAGGATTTTCCCTCTTTTAGAATGTTACTATA
>DASPNB010000366.1:0-6123 GCA_035626755.1 Flavipsychrobacter sp. | reverse complement strand
TAGGTCTGCTCGTCGGCCTCACCGCTTTTCAGTATGGGTTCCAGAATCTCTTCTGCCTGCTGGCTGTTGCCGGACAGATAATATGCGCGGCCAAGGTCGCGATGGAGGATCATCTGGTCTGGGGCAAGTTGAATAGCCTGCCTGTAGGCAACAATAGCCTGCTGCAGGTTGCCGCTCATTAAATAGCCGCGCGCTGTTTGATACATCTGTTCTATCTCAGGTGAAGGCCAGTTTTGAGCCCTTGCCTGCAGAGAACACATTGCGATCAGAATGGTAATAATATACGGATGAGCCCGGAACATAAACAGGGGTGTAAAATAGGCTAAAACTGCTGAAAATGAAGACGATATTTGCTTATTAAAGCAACTTATAATATTTTTAAATCCTGTCTTAACAGAATCTTAATTTGACAGAAATGCGCTAAAAAGGCTTTTTTACGTTTACTTTGCCAAGATGAAAAAACTGCTTGCCTGCTTTTTCTTATTTATTTTCTCCTTCCAGATATTACCTGTGAAGGAACTGGGCAAGATATTGTTCAAAAATCAGCTGACTGAGGAAATTAAGGAAGACTATACCGAAACTGAAAAAGAGGATAGCGAAAACCTGAAGCTGAAAAAAGATGGCGATCCGCTTATCAAGGGAGCGCATGAACAGGAACTGGCAAAATTAGAATATTTATATCATTCCATACAAACGGCGCTTCACGAGGCAGAACGATTGCCTCTCTCCCACGTAGCCGATATATTTACGCCCCCACCCAACTGCTGAGTTATTCAACCGGCAGTTTAATTATTCAATTTAAAAAATAGGGATCAGTAGGCCTTATACGCATGTTCGTATTCAGGTCTGCGCAGCGTAAATGTTTTAGGTTTATGGACAAAAAAGAAGGGTTCTTCGCCCACTTTAAAAAAGATGCGTTAGCAGGCGTAATAGTATTTCTCATAGCCCTGCCACTTTGCCTGGGCATAGCACAGGCTTCAGGTGCTCCACTCTTTTCCGGCGTGGTAGCAGGTATAGTAGGTGGTATAGTGATAGGCTCGCTGAGCGGGTCTCAGCTGAGCGTGGTAGGACCGGCTGCGGGCCTTACTGCTATAGTGCTGACCGCTATAGGAGAGCTGAAAGCATTTGATATCTTCCTCTGCTCGGTAATGGTGGCAGGGGCCGTTCAAATGTTACTGGGCTTTCTGAAAGCCGGAAGTATTGCCAACTACATACCCTCAAGTGTAATAGAGGGTATGCTTGCAGGTATAGGGCTTACTATCATTATCAAACAGATACCTGAAGCAGTAGGATATGAGCACAGGAACGCCAGTATGGTAGATGCCGATGACGGCTTTAAGATGGACTTTGTGAACGCGTCACTTCATCATATAGAAGCGGGCGCCCTTATCATATCGCTGGTAGGCCTTACAGTATTGATACTATGGCAAACAAAGTGGTTCAAAAAACTGCAGCTGCTTCCCAGCGGGCTGCTGGTAGTGGTCTTTGGTGTGATCATTAACCAGTTACTGATCAGTAGCGGCTCGCCTATGGCTCTAGACCCTACCCACCTGGTGAATCTTCCTGTTGCTTCCTCCGCGCAGGAATTCTTCGGACAATTCATGACCCCGAACTTTGAAGGATTCATGAACCCCAAGGTATGGCAGGTAGGAGTGGTAATAGCTGTAGTGGCATCGATAGAAACACTTCTATGTATAGAAGCAACGGATAAACTTGACCCCCTGAAACGCTATACCCCCACCAACAGGGAACTGAGAGCACAGGGTGTAGGTAATATGCTGAGCGGCCTGATAGGAGGCCTGCCTGTTACATCGGTGATAGTACGTTCATCAGCTAATATCATGGCAGGCGCCCGCACCAAGCTATCTACTATAATTCACGGTACTTTGCTTATAGCCTGTGCGGCGAGCATACCTGTGGTGCTCAATATGATACCTAAAGCGGCACTGGCGGCCATACTGATATTTACCGGGTACCGCCTGTGTAATCCTAAAGTAGTGAAGCACATGTGGCAGGGCGGCTGGACACAATTCGTTCCCTTCGTCGCTACTGCTACAGCTGTGGTATCGCTTGACCTTCTCAAAGGCGTGGGACTGGGCTTGCTGATAAGTGTATTCTACATACTAAGGCAGAACATGAGGATTCCGTTCTACTACACACGTCATGAATACAAGACAGGCGAACTCGTAACCCTTACACTGGCACAGGAAGTATCATTCCTGAACAAGGCCAGCATTAAAGAAACGCTCGAGAATATCCCGCATAACAGCAACCTGATAATAGATGCTTCGCTAACGGAGTATATAGATTTTGATGTGCTGGACATAATAAAAGAATTCCACCACATAAAGGCGCCCGAGCGAAACATAACAGTATCGCTGGTGGGCTTTAAAGAAGAATACAAAATTCCGAAGACGGTACACGACCGGGACATAGTACACTCGCTGAAAGGCCCGGATGAACAGCCGAGACAATCATCGGGTTCTTATCCGGAATTGATAGAGCACTTAAAGAGCAGTAACAACAAAGACCTCAACTAAAAAAAAAAGACAAAATGAAAGCACATTCAGAAATAACATCACCTGCGCAGTTAACACCAGCCCAGGCTTTAGAGATATTAAAAGAAGGTAATCATCGCTTCCTCAATAACCTGAGCAGGAACAGGAACCTGCTGGAGCTTGTAAATGAAACCAAAGATGGTCAATGGCCCTTTGCCGCTATACTTAGCTGTATGGATTCACGCACTTCGGCGGAACTTATATTCGACCAGGGACTTGGTGATATATTCAGCATAAGGGTAGCAGGAAATGTAATGAGCGACGATATAGTAGGCAGCCTGGAGTACGCTACAGCCATAGCGGGATCGAAACTGATACTGGTGCTGGGCCATACGGGTTGCGGTGCCATAAAAGGAGCCTGTGACAACGTGCAGTTCGGCAACCTGACGGGGCTGCTGGCAAAAATACGCCCGAGCGTGGAGCAGGAGCAAACCCATACTGCTGACAGGAACAGCAACAACGCTCCGTTCGTAAATGCAGTTGCCGAGATAAACGTGAAGAACACGGTTAAAGACATCCTGCGCACCAGTCAGGTAATACGTGAACTGGTAGAGAAGGGTGAAATCGGCATTGCGTCGGCAATGTATGACGTAAGCACGGGCAAGGTTTCTATTCATGAAGATGAGGCGATCATATTTTATAAGGATAAGGCGGCCTTGGTCGGGAACTGATTGTTTAATTACTCTTAGAAGAAACAAGGGCCGCGATCTTTCGTGGCCCTTGTTTTTTATGCTTAAGGCAGAGTTTATGTAAATTGGGGAAACTATGAGCGAAATACGTAAAATAGGACTAATGACCTCCGGCGGCGACAGTCCCGGTATGAACGCTGCTATAAGGGCGGTAGTCCGCACTGCTATGTATCACGGGCTAGAAGTGTACGGCATCCGCAGGGGCTACCAGGGAATGATAGAAGGCGACATATATAGGATGCAGACAACCGATGTATCTAACATCATACAACGGGGCGGCACTATTCTGAAGACAGCACGAAGCAAGGAATTCATGACAGACGAAGGAATGGAGAAAGCTTACCAGCAACTGAAACAGCATGGAATAGAAGGACTGGTGCTGATAGGTGGAGACGGCACATTCAGGGGTGCTGTAAAATTCTTTGAAAAATACACAATTCCGGCAGTAGGGCTTCCGGGGACAATAGACAAAGATCTGGCAGGAACGGATAATACTATTGGATTTGATACTGCTGTAAATACCGCTGTAGAGGCAATAGACAAGATAAGAGATACCGCTGAGAGCCATGATAGGCTGTTTATTGTAGAAGTGATGGGAAGGGATGCTGGATATATAGCACTGAACAGTGGTATAGCCTGCGGAGCAGAAGATATATTGCTACCCGAAGTGATCACTGATATAAATGAAGTACTGGAACGAATAGACTATGATGAACGGCGCCGGAAGACCGTGCATATACTGGTGGTGGCAGAGGGGGATGACTATGGCGGCGCCGGTGACCTGATGGAAAAAATAAAAGACCGCTTCCCTAAGATG
Source organism: Flavipsychrobacter sp. (assembly GCA_035626755.1). Lineage (GTDB taxonomy): Bacteria > Bacteroidota > Bacteroidia > Chitinophagales > Chitinophagaceae > MKUN01. The sequence continues at coordinate 2,059 of DASPNB010000366.1, read as the reverse complement.
GACATACGTGCGGCGATATTAGGGCATATACAAAGAGGAGGAGCTCCCACCTATGCCGACCGCGTGCTCGCCAGCAGGCTGGGGTATGCAGCCGTGCTTGCATTAAAAGCTGGTAAAACACAGGTAATGGCCGGCATAGTGAACGGAGAAGTAGTATACACCCCATTTGCGCAAGCCGTGAAAAAAAACAGCGAGATGAGCGCAGATATGCTGGAAATGATAAGAGTATTGGCAGTCTGAGTCATTGCCCTCGATTTTACCCGTCATCGCCTGCTCCCGGCCGCATTTTCTGTCCTGCATGCGAAAATTCCCCCGGCGGCAACTCTCTCATGGAGCGCAGCGGAATAATCTCACCCCGCGTTCTTGCCCACAACAATTCCCCCTTGCCGCGTAGGTGTGTGCGCGAGCGAAGGGGGTTAGGGGGATGTCCTTTATTTATCGTGAACCGTCATTGCCTGCCCCCGGCGGCAATCTCCTCTGGTTTAAGTTTTCTAACTTAAATCAGGGATCGGACGCAGGACTGTGTCCGGTAGTAGTGATACTTAGATGATGATATCGCTCTCAGCTCAGCAAAGATGCATCGCTTATTTCAATTCCTTCGCCGCCGAGTCACGGCACAGCCGGACTCGGCGGAATCAAGGCGATGAAGCCCGGGAGTGGTGGCGTAGGTACACGGTCCTTCCTCTGGTTTAAGTTTTCTAACTTAAATCAGGGATCGGACGCAGGACTGTGTCCGGTAGTAGTGATACTTAGATGATGATATCCCTCTCAGCTCAGCAAAGATGCATCGCTTATTTCAATTCCCAAATCTTCACAAAACAAAACTCACTTTGCGAAAACTTTGCGTTCTCAGCGTTCTTTGCGGTTAAAAATTTTTACCGGCTACCGCTTTGCATCAACACCTTACTCGAACCGGAGCAAGTTCGTTGTTTTTCACTTTTGAGTTTTGACTTGACACCCTCACTTCCCTCTCCGCCTTACCAACAGTTTTAAATTAATTGGTACATTTTGAAAAAAAACTATAAAAAAATTGCAAAAAAGTTATACACAAAGCACAACCCCGATGACCGTTTCACCTCCCTCATTTCGTATCTTTACCATGGCGGGCCACCCATTAGTTCTTTGAAGGCCCCTGCGTCTTTTAGCAAAACCTCATTTTCCGCAAACGACTGAAAATGAATGGATTACCCTGATCCAAGCTTGCACTACGCTGCACAGATAGTACACAAGCCTGCACAGATGATGCGCAAGTATGCGCAAACAATGCACAAGAATGCGCACACGCTGCATAAGCTTGCGCAGGCACAAAATTGGTCTGTAAACTCTCTTGAGGGATTTATTTACTTTTACATTTTCCTATCGCACAAATATGAATATAAACGAAGTGCCACAGGACCCCAAGAACTTTAAGGGTGCCGAAAAGATGAAAAAGCTGATGTACGCCACCGATAAAGATGGCAACTACACCGGCATTCCATCCAGCGGCTGGGAGGCAGAGAACGAGGCTACTAAACAGGCCTGGGACGATGTGGATGAAACCCTCGCCGATACAGAAAAGAGGGTAAAAGCCGGCGAGCTAAGCCCCGTAGCCTACTACATGCAAAAGAACTTAATGGACCTGCCCCTGCTGGCGAAATATGCAGGTAAATGGCAGTGGCAGGTGAAAAGGCATTTTAATCCATCGGTATTTAATAAGATGACTGAGGCCATGCTTCAGAAGTATGCGGACATATTCAATATAAGCGTGGAAGAGCTAAGGAGCTTTGGCAAATAAGGCGCAGACAAAAAAATAATGAGCACAACTGATTTCCATCATAAACAACATGCGCACTGCGAAAGCGGCGTAACATCCAACCTGCTGACACATCACGGACTACCACTATCGGAACCGCTGGCATTTGGTATAGGCGCAGGATTATTCTTTGCACATATACCGTTTATAAAGGTGAGCGGCACTCCCGGTACTACATTCAGAACGTGGCCTGGCGCTATTTTTAAGCGGGTGGCTCAGCGCTTGCACGTGGATGTGCACACTGAAAAGTTCCGCAGTCCGGAAAAG
>DASPNB010000365.1:0-5293 GCA_035626755.1 Flavipsychrobacter sp. | reverse complement strand
AGGCTATACCGGCAGCCTGACAAACATGGCCACTACAGGGGCATACCAAACCACCAACGCCGGCGGCTACGATGTGATACTCACGGCTACCACCGCAGCAGGTGCTATGGTGTGGTCAACTTTTTACGGAACTACCGCAGATGAGTACGGATGGTCGGTGCACTACAACGGCAGCGACCTGGTGATAAGTGGTACCAGCAACTTCCTGGGCACTTATGATTTCCTGCTTGCCAAGTTTACACTGGGAGGTGTGCTTACTTACGACTGGGCAATAGGTGCCGCGGGTGATGAAGTTAGCTACCAGTTGGAGCGCGATGCCTCGGGTAATATATATATGAGCGGCTATACCAGTTCCTTTAGCGGCGTTGCCAACGTGGGGCAAACTACCTATGGCGGTGGCATAGCCGACGGCTACCTGGTAAAATGCGACAATGCATCAGGAACTGTGATCTGGGCAACTTACCTGGGCGGTAACAGCACAGATGCGCTCACTACTGTAGACTGCGATGCTGCAGGTAATATATATGCATGCGGCTACTCTGTAAGCGGTAATAATATAGGCACCGTAGGTACGTCGCAGCCAATGCTTGCAGGAGGTTATGATGGTATCCTGACGAAGTTTAGCAGTGCGGGTTCGCAAATATGGGGTACTTACCTGGGCGACGGAGCTGAAGAATATGTGCTGGGAGCTGATGCAGACGCCAGTGGTAATATATACATAACCGGCTCAGCGCAAAGTGGCGGACTGGCTACTACAGGCGCCTACCAATCAGCGCCTAATGGTTTTGACGACGTTCTGGTAGCTAAATACAATACCAGTGGTATCAAGCAGTGGTTCACCTACATGGGCGGCTCATTTGATGATGACGGACAGGGACTGGCACTTGATAATAGTAACAACCTGTATATAGTTGGCTGGACGCGCAGCGCCACCAATATTGCTACCACAGGCAGCTACGATGTAAGCTATGACGGAAACAAAGAAGGCTTTGTAAGCAAATTTACTATAACAGGAGCTATGGTGTGGTCAAGCTACTATGGCGGCTTCGGCGATGACCAGATGAACATGTGCTCGCCTGACAACCTGGGTAATGTATTTGTAGCAGGCTACTCGGGCAGCACGAATACTATTGCTTTCAACACCACTATTCAGTCAAGCAACTCAGGCACTGATGATGCGGTGATCGCTAAATTCAGTGATTGCGTGTCGCTCAGCCAGCCGGGCATTATCAGTGGTAACAACCCGGTATGTGCAGGCAGCACCCAAACATATACTATAGCAGCTGTAACAGGCGCTATCTCTTATACATGGACCTTCCCTACGGGATGGACCGGAACCAGCACTACTACAAGCATAACGGTTACAGCAGGTACTACCGGCGGATCTATTTCTGTTGTGGCTAATAACTCCTGTGGCAGCAGTGCTCCTCAAACGCAGACCGTAACTGTAAACCCAATACCTACCGCTTCTATTTCTGCGGGTGGGCCTACTACATTCTGCCAGGGATCAAACGTAGCGCTAAATGCAGTTACCGGTACAGGCTATAGCTACCAATGGTACAATGGCTCTAACCCGATATCAGGTGCTACCTCTGCAACTTACAGTGCGACGGCGACTGGAACGTATTCGGTACAAGTAACGGCGAGTGGTTGCTCTGCTACATCATCTACTATTTCTGTAACTGTAAATCCAAGTCCGGTAACGCCTACGGCTACCAGTAACAGCCCTATGTGTGCAGGCGCTGCGCTTAACCTTTATGGTACTACGTCAACAACCGGTGTAACGTACAACTGGACAGGCCCTAACAATTTCCCTAATACACAAAACCCGGTGATAGCAACTGCTTCGATATCTGACGCGGGAACTTATACACTGACAGTTGTGGATGGCAATAACTGTAGCTCTTCTGCTACTGTTACGGTATCTGTAGCCAGTGGCGCTCCGGCGACACCTTCCGCAATCAGCGGTCCTGCTACTATATGCGCGGGAACAACCAATACCTATTCAGTAACTAACGATGTGAATGCTGCTTCGTATACCTGGACGCTGCCTACGGGCTGGTCGGGCACTTCCGCCACCAACAGCATCAGCGCAGTTGCCGGTACTGCCGGCGGCACGATCAGTGTTGTTGCTGTGAACGGCTGTGGTACGAGCGCGGCTTCCACCCTGAATGTTACAGTGAATCCGCTTCCAACACCGACTATTGTGCAAGCTGGCAGCTCTTTGACCACAACCACCACCTACAATACCTACCAATGGTACGACGGCTCAGGTCAGATACCGGGCGCAACCTCGCAAAGCTATACACCAGCAGTAAGCGGTAACTACTATGTAGTAGTTACAGACGGCAACGGATGCAGCGGACAGTCTACTGCACTTACCTTTAACACGGGTGTGCAAAATGTGGGCAATGAAGGAAGCTTCACCCTTTTCCCTAACCCGAACAATGGCAGCTTCGCTATCAATGGAGCTTTTGTTGCTAATGATGGAAAAGTAAATGTTGAAGTGATTGATATTGCGGGTCGTATTGTTCATAAAGAGCAAGTAATGATTACAAAGAACACGATTACAACATCTATCAGTTTGAATGCTTCTTTAGCTCCGGGAGTGTATACCCTTAAGCTGCATTCAGATGCTCAAAACAGTGTGATACCTTTCGTGAAGAGATAATGTAATAAGGACCATTCCTGAAAAGTGCTTGTCTTCTGGCAAGCACTTTTTTTTGTTGATACCTGGCCTAAAGGCACCATTTACTCTGCAGACCGCTCCTCTTCCGAAGGTATCACCCCAACAGGTTTGTCTTCCACTACAGGGGTAAGTTCGCGCTTGCTGTACATTTCCAGGCGGCGGATGACCGTCAGTGAAATGAATAACCAGAGAAAGCCGAGGCAATAGCCTGCCAGTACATCGCTGGCATAGTGTACGCGCAGATAAACGCGGCTGACACCGATACCAAGGATCATAATGATGAACAGGCTGATAAGGCCGACCTTCAGTGTATTGTTCCTCGCACTCCGCCAGGCAATGTAAATCATCAGGCCAAAGAAGGTGACGGCGGTAAGCGCATGTCCGCTGGGAAAGCTGAGCCCGCGAGCTGCTTCCAGCAGTGGTATCTCCGGCCGCGGCCTGGCGAACAACTGTTTCAGCAGCAGCATTATTACCAGGCTGCTTATAGCTACTGAGGGCACCCTGGTAGAATACCATTTGTGCTTCCGGAGGAGAAAATAAGCGATAAGGGCGACGTTGACAGGTATGAGGACATTATGAGAACCTAAAAAGGAAAAGGTCTGCATTACCGATGTGGTACCGGGGCTCACCATCTTACCAATGGTTTTAAATGCCTGCTCGTCGAAGCCGGTCCGCTCATGCACAAATACCTTTCGCACCAGGTAAACAAACGTAGCAAGCGACGCAGAGAACAGAACCAGGCTGATAGCCATCTCTACAGACATCAGCGCCGCCGATGCCCAGAACCTACTTACCTTATGACGGATCCTTTTAAGCATATCAGCCTATACGCTAAAATATTATGCCGTATACCGCCCAGCTTGGCACGTTCCCACTTGCAGGGAACTTACTATTGCTGTGCTATAGCATTTACCAGCCGGTCATACCCTGTATAAGGTAGCAACTCCGTAGTTTCGAATGTAACTAAGTTATTTGCTACCAAAGGTAGCTTCCCCAGTAATTCCTGTGCATTTGCTCTACTCTCACATTCCAATACCAGGACAGCGCACTTTTCTTCGTTGAAATAATGTTCACGAACTTGTTCCTTGAGGTACATCCTATACACATCGAGAGCCTCTTGTGCCAGCAGTTCTTTGCTTACAGTGCTCCAATCTACTCCGGGTACTTCTTTCTCTATGGCCAGTATCTTCATAATTTTCAGATCATTAATATGAGGGATATTGCGTTTTATCGCGAAGTATTACCAAAACCAGCGGGCGAAAAAAGGAGTGTTCATATTCGTAAAAATAACTAATATATTCAACCGAAGCTGTACAGCATATGCAATTCCGGTCTCCGCGAACGGCCTCCTTATTGTCGCAAACCCACCCGGGCCGATTGGCCTGATGGGAGTACTTTTGAACCATAAAACAAACACGATGACACCAAAAATGATATGGGCAAATTTCACAGTCAGCGACCTGGAGCGGACCAGCAGGTTCTATACCGCACTCGGCTTTAAAGCCAATGGCACATTTAATAAAGACCTGTGCAGTTTCTTTTTTGGCGAGGACAAATTTATAATACACTTCTTTTTAAAGGACGTGCTTCAGTCCAATGTCAAAATAGAGATCGGCGATGCGCACCAGGCAAATGAAATCATTTTTACGCTCTCAGCTGAAACGAAGGAGGAGGTGGATAGCTGGGCCAGAGAGGTAGAAGCTGCCGGCGGCTCAATTGTTTCTGCGCCAGAGGAATTTGGCGAGGGTTACTATGGCTTTGTCTTTGCCGATCCGGATGGCCACAAGTTCAATGTGTTTCATATGTAAGGCTCGTTCTGCATTTTCATCTCTCTATTCCGCGTAACTTTGATGCCCTGAATTTTAAAAAAAAAGTCTCAGATCATGGAAACAAACAACAACCGCGCGAACGAACAGTTCTATCATGGTACCAAGGCCAGCCTGAAAACGGGCGACCTGATAGCGCCGGGCTTCCGTTCCAACTATGGCTTGGGAAAGAACGCGAAATATGTCTATCTCACTGCTACCCTCGATGCTGCTATATGGGGAGCCGAACTAGCGGCAGGCGATAATCCTCAGAGGATTTATATTGTGGAACCGACAGGGCACTACGAAGACGATCCTAACCTGACAGATAAAAAGTTCCCCGGTAATCCTACAAAATCTTACCGCACTGCTCATCCTGTAAAAGTAATCGGCGAAGTAAAAGAATGGCAGGGACACTCTGAAGAGCAACTCAATGCTATGCGAAGCCATCTTGATAACCTCAGGAAGCAAGGTATAGAGGCAATAGAAGACTAAGCACCGGTCGATCGATCCATAGCAGCGCAGGTGCCGGTGAGACGCTGATCTTCCGGATAACTTCAGGTTTCCAGGCTTAGAACCTGAAATTGAAGAAGAACCTGTTTGAGAACACTCCCAGGTTAGCGTCCATCAGGCCGCTCCTGCTGCCGTTCATAGTTGTTGACTTATACGACATTTCCATCGGGCACAGTTCAGCGCCGAAGCTAATCCTGCTAAACTGCAGCTTGCCACCTATCGAAGGAACAAAACCTATATAGGTCATGCTAACGTCTTTAATGCCCAACGGCCTCATATCAGAGGT
>DASPNB010000364.1:0-3298 GCA_035626755.1 Flavipsychrobacter sp. | reverse complement strand
GGGTGTAGAAGCAGCCATAGAGGAAGTGAAGCATAATATCGCGCACCTGAACGACTACGCAATAGCCTATTACGACAACCTGCTGAAAAAATATGGGAAAGGACGTGAGCGCAAAACAGAGATACGTCCTTTTGAAACGATACAGGCAACTACCGTAGCTATAGCCAATACCAAGCTGTATGTAAACTATAAGGAGGGCTTTATAGGTACGACGCTAAAGAAAGATGAGTTCGCGTTTGACTGCTCCGACCTGGACAATATCATTGTCTTCAAAAAGGACGGTACAATGGTAGTGACCAAGGTGGCGGAAAAAAGCTTTGTGGGCAAGGACATCATTCACCTGGACATCTGGCAGAAAAATGATGACCGCACTACCTATAACATGCTGTATGTAGACGGAAAATCGGCTGTGTCCTACGCCAAACGTTTCAATGTAACGGGGGTGACACGCGATAAAGAATACCACCTGACCAAAGGTAACCCCAACAGCAAAGTGCATTACATGACCGCTAACCCGAACGGCGAAGCGGAAGTAGTAAGCATCACGTTATCGCCCGGAAGCAAGGCCAGGATAAAAGTGTTTGACTTTTATTTTGAAACGCTGGAAATAAAAGGCCGCAGCGCGCAGGGCAACCAGGTAACCAAATATCCTATCCGCAGCGTGAAGCTGAAAGAAAAAGGACGTTCTACGCTTGCAGGGCAAAAGATATGGTATGATGATACATTAGGCAGGCTGAACAAAGATGGCAACGGCATGCTGCTGGGCAGCTTTATGCCCGAGGACAGGATCATAGCTTTTTACAAAGACGGAACTTATGAGCTGACCGATTTTGAACTGACAAACCGGTATGAACCGGATGATGTGGTGCGGATAGAATTGTTCAATCCTGAAAGGGTAATTACCGCGGTGTACTGGGACAAAAAGTCAGGGAATTTTTATGCGAAGCGCTTCAAAATAGAAGCGACGACTTTGAAAAACAAATACCTGTTCATAAAAGAAGGAGAAGGCAATTACCTGGAACTGGTGACGACCAAACAGGACCCCGTATTATGGCTAAAGACAGGCAAAAAGAAGTCTGAACTAACAGAAGAGAGCTTTGTTGTAGAGGAACAAATTGACGTGACAGGCTGGCGCACCGTAGGCACTAAAATCGGTGATAATATGTTAAAAGAAATATCGCTGGAAGAAGAAGAGGAAGAGGACGAAAACGAGACGCCAACACTATTTTAACACCGACACATAACTAAAAAATAACTATCTTTACGGTTTATACCCGGAGCAAGAAGAATAGAAAAATGAAAAAAACAGAGCTGGAAATAGTTGCACTTTCACATAGTATTACTCAAACACATTCTTACGCAGTGGTTTTAGGAGAGTTGAACGGCCTGCGCAGGCTGCCGATAGTGATAGGAGGGTTTGAAGCCCAGGCCATTGCTGTGGCATTGGAACGCATGCAACCCAGCCGGCCGCTCACCCACGACCTGTTTGCCAATATGATGACGACCTTTGACATAGAATTAACAGAAGTGATCATCTATAAACTGGAAGAAGGCATCTTTTTTGCTAAGTTGGTATGCAGCCACAACAATGATGTGGTGGAAATTGACTCACGCACTTCTGACGCACTGGCACTGGCCGTAAGAACCGGCTGCAGGATATACACCTACGAAAATATACTGGATGCTGCAGGCTTATACCTGGATCCCTCAGAAACTGCTGCGGGTGAAGAAGGTAAGGAAGAGCATACAGCGCATGTAGAAGGTGTAGCACAGGATAAAAACCTGGACCAAATGAGCCTGGACGAACTGAAAACGTTGCTGCACCAGGTGCTGGAACAGGAAGATTATGTAAGGGCGATACCCATAAGGGACGAAATAAATAAAAGGACTAAAAAGTAGTAATATTCTAAGGGAAAATCGAAAAAACCACTATTTTTATAATAAATAAATTTTTAATGAAAAAACTTTTTGTGATGGCCCTGCTTGCGGGCAGTATGATTTTGTGTGGTAATGGTGTGCATGCACAAGGACGAATATGCGGTAACGAACTGCTGGTACAGGAAACAATGAACGACCCTGCCGCAAAGGCACGTCTTGAGGCATATTTTGAACAGTATGATGCCGAAAATAAGGCTATGGCTGAACAAACTGCTCGGTCAGCTTCAAAAGGCACCGGCACTGAATATCATAAAGCAGTGATCCCTGTTGTTTTCCATATAGTACTTACACAAGCCCAGATAGACCAATTGGGCGGAACGGCGGGTGTTGTTGAACGTGTAAACAGCCAACTGGTAGCGGTGAACGCTGACTTCAACGGCAACAATATAGATATTGCCAATGTTCCCCAGTCGTTCAAACCGCTCGTTGGAAAAGCTAACATTGAATTTGTACTGGCTAAAAGAGATCCCCAGGGAAAAGCCAAATGGGGAATCGTTTATCAGATAAAAGATCCTTCATTCCAGGGTTTTAGCTCCGACGATACCTACCAGAGTATTAAACGTAAATCACTTGGCGGATCAGACCCATGGGATAATACCAAATACCTGAACATCTGGGTGACGCTGATAAAAGCACCGGGTGCAGGCCAGGGCCAGGTATTGGGTTACGCCTTCAATAATGTTTATTCACAACAAAAATACGGCACACCCGAATATGGCGGTGTTGTATTGCACTACCTGACGCTCGGTAAGAGGACCAATATCATGCAAACCTTTTACAGCCAGGGCACAGATAAAGGCCGTACGCTTACACACGAGTTGGGACATTATTTCAACCTGTGGCATATCTGGGGCAAATCAACAGCGTCCGGTCAAAAAAGCTGTGTGGACGACGACGGTATACAGGATACTCCGGAACAGGAACAATCAAATACCCAATGCCCTCCAGGCTTTCAGGCAAATTGCACGAACAAGCCTCACCCCGGCGGTGAAATGTATATGAACTTTATGGATTATTCAGGCGACGATTGTATCATTATGTTCACCCAGGGACAAGTGGACAGGATGAGGACTGAAACAGCGCCCGGCGGCGAGGTACACAGCCTGACACAACATCCTGAATTGACCTTGTGGCCTGCAGATGTTTCAGCAGTAGAATATAATAACAAAGTAGAGGTAGGCCCCAACCCTTCTTCGGGTAGATTTAATGTGTACTTCTACGACAAATATGACCACCTGGACAAAATAACCGTAAGCAATAACTTCGGCCAGGTGATAAAACAACTGGAAGTGACCGACCAGCAACAATTAAATTATAACTTTGACCTCTCGAATGCTGCTGCGGGTATGTATATAGTACA
>DASPNB010000363.1:0-8229 GCA_035626755.1 Flavipsychrobacter sp. | reverse complement strand
TTCAACTGATAACAAAGGGTCGCACAAGCGCCGCCCTACCCGATAACATTATCGTGAACGGCACTGAGAACATTTTTGTGGAAGAAGGAGCTAGTATATACCCGGGCTGCATCATCAATGCGAAGGACGGACCGGTGTATATTGGCAAACGTGCTGAGGTGCTGGAAGGTAGTATGATGAGAGGACCACTTGCGATAGGAGAAAACGCAGTTGTAAAAATGGGTGCTAAGCTATATGCAGGTACTACTATAGGTCCCGGCTGCAAGGCAGGCGGAGAGATAAACAATGTGGTGTTTTTTGCCAACAGTAATAAATCGCACGATGGTTACCTGGGTAATGCGGTGATAGGAGAATGGTGCAACCTGGGTGCAGATACAAACTGCTCAAATCTGAAGAACAACTATGATGAGGTAAATATCTGGAACGAACACACGAACAAAGCAGTGACCACAGGATTAACCTTCTGCGGACTGTTCATGGGCGACCACTCTAAGTGTGCTATCAATACCAGCTTCAATACGGGCACGGTAGTGGGCGTTTCGTGCAACATTTTTGGTAGCGGCTTCCCGGAAAAATTCGTACCATCGTTCTGCTGGGGCGGAAGTGAAGGAATGAGCACCTATGATATAGACAGGGCTTTGGAAACGGCGAATAGGGTGACAAGCAGAAGAAACAAGGAACTGAGTGAGGGGGAGAAGAACATCATCCGCTACATATTTGAAAAGACGGCTGAACAGCGCCGCATATTCGCCTCTAAACCTTAAATCCTCTTTTTGACTTTTGACTTTTTGAATTATAAAAACATGCGTAAAAAAATTGTAGCAGCTAACTGGAAAATGAATATGCTGCTGAATGAAGGAAAAACACTGGTAGATAATTTACTGAGCACCCTACCCCGGCTGTCAGACAGCAGGCGAGTAGTGATAGCGCCGCCCTTCGTACAACTGACACAAACGGCAAGCCAACTGAATGGCCATGAACATATATATGCTTCCGCACAGAATTGCGCCACTGAGAAATCTGGAGCATATACTGGGGAAATATCAGCAGCTATGATAAAAGATGCAGGAGCTGCTTATGTGATCATAGGCCACTCTGAACGCCGTGAATATTACAAGGAAGACAATGCCACCCTTCTGAAGAAAAGCGATATAGCACTGGATAACGGGCTGCAGGTAATCTTCTGCTGCGGCGAACCATTAAGCATACGCGATGCAGGAGACCAAAACGCATATGTAGAAGGCCAGGTAAAAGAAGGGCTGTTTCATTACACGCCTGAACAACTGGAGAATATTACAATAGCGTATGAGCCTATATGGGCAATCGGTACCGGGCGCACAGCCTCAGCTGACCAGGCGCAGGAAATGCACGCGCATATACGTAGCGTAATTGCAGGTAAATATGGCCCTGAAATAGCTGACAATATGAGCATTCTGTACGGAGGTAGTGTGAAGGCCTCAAATGCAGCAGAACTCTTTGCCTGTTCTGACGTAGATGGCGGCCTGGTAGGCGGTGCATCGCTTTTGGCTGAAGAGTTTACGGGCATTATTAATGCGATGGTACAAGCTTAAAAAAATAAGAAAAAGATTTTGAGGTAATAGAAAGCCTCCTTATCTTTGCAGTCTCAAAAAATGAGATGGCGCGTTGGTCAATCGGCTAAGACGCCTCCCTTTCACGGAGGAATGACGGGTTCGACTCCCGTACGTGCTACAAAGGCAACCATCCAAGGTTGCCTTTTTTGGTGAAAGTATAAGTATTTTTATATCGATGGCCTCGTAGTACAATGGATAGTATAAGAGTTTCCGAAGCTCCAGATTCAGGTTCGATTCCTGACGAGGCCACTAAATTTCTCCCGCTCAGGTCAATACTCAAAGCAACACGGATAAGTATAACGTTGCCTGATGTCTACGCTCCGACCAAAAAAAGGAACGCAATGCATTCCTTTTTTTAAAAATTATAGTCAATTAACCCTATACATTGAAATCCCGCTTGAGAAAATCGTCAATATATTGATTATATTTCAATTCAAGTTCTTTGGTCATAAGAACATCTACTTGCGCATCTTTTACGATATCCGCCAATTTAATATTAAGACGGCTTTTAAGACTATGCAAATGCTCATTAAAAACCTTAAGGCGGAAGGATTCTGTTACGCCGTCTTTACTTTTATACTTCTTCTTTAATTGTTCTGTATGATCTTCCAATTGCAATTTTGCATAGCTCGCAAAGTCAGCAATGAGATCATGATTAATGCCCATATCCACAATCATTTCTAAATAAAATAAAATAATGAAAATTCCCTTTTAAGGCTGGTTGTACCAATAATCAGGAAATTGCGGGCGGGCCTCTCAGCTTGTAAAGCCGGTGGTGATCGGAATTAAAAGGATCGGAATAAAAGAATTGATGCCTCTGAACAGGAGGAACATAGGATACAGAAATCTCCTGGAAATAAGATAAGGTATATCTTATTTCCGCCTTCATGTACCTTACCCTCCAGTTATTCTTCTTTACAAAGGTGTGAGGCTTAACGGAACGTGGACCAAAATTATAGATTTTATCTCCGCCTGATTTGCCTGAGGAAATGCTGCAGATGTCTGAAGTATGTTTTGCCATCCCCTTACTGCCTGAAGCAGAGGCGGTGATTGCTAAAAGCAAACTCAATAATATGAATACTAATTTCTTCAAGATTATTTCCTGGTCGCAAAATAAGTAAATAATAATAATTTTCAGTCCTAAAATTTTACAGTTTTAGAACCGATAGCACTGACCGGCTTTGCATCTCTTACGGGGATAGTGATAATAAATGAAGACCCCTGGCCTATGACACTTTCAGCTGAAATAAAGCCTCCGTGTTGCTCGGCAATTTTTTTACAGATAGACAGACCAATTCCGGTGCCTTCAAACTTATCAAATGAATGCAATCGCTTGAAGGGTATAAATATTTCATCTACATAATTTGTGTCAAAACCAATACCATTATCTTTGACGTGTATACGATAAAAATCTTCGCTGTATTTATCGCTGGTAATATTCTTTATAGCCACACCTTTTATCTTTTCCGCATAAATCGATATGACAGGCGCCTCATTCTCCTTGGAGAACTTGAGAGCATTCACTATAAGATTCTGGAATAACTGCCTGCACTGGCTAGGTATAATACTCAGCTTGGGCAGATCCTCCATACAAATGATAGCTCCTTTCTGCTGAACGTAGACTTCCAGGTCTGAAAGCACACCTTCTATCAGTAGTTTAATATCAGTGTACTCAAAAGCATCGGCATTGATGGCTGAACGTGAAAAAGCAAGGAGGTTCTTGATAAGCAACTGCATCCTTTCGGAGGCACGCATCATTCGCTCGATATAATCCTTACCATCCTTATCCAAAACCTGCATATACTTTGAGCTGAACCGGTCTCCAAAAATCATAATTTTCCGGAGGGGTTCCTGCAAATCATGGGAAGCGACATACGCGAAACGCTCCAGCTCATCGTTGGTGGACTTTAGCTGGCGAATATTCTCTATTAACTGAACATTCAGGTCGCTGATCTTTTCTTCTGTCTTTTTCCTTACTTCTATTTCCTTTTCAAGGTTCTTGTTGATAGTAATTAGTTTCTGCTCCTGGGCCATTAACTGGTGATTCTTCTGGTATAGATCAACAAACACTGAGACTTTTGCTCTCAACAGCTCCGGGTTAATGGGCTTGTAAATATAGTCTACACCACCCTGCTGATAGCCTTTAAAGACATTTTCCTCCCCGTGATCGTTGGCTGTGATGAAGATTATCGGGATGTGCTTGAGCTTATCCCTTTCATAAATGAGTGCAGCAGTTTCAAACCCATTGAGGTCAGGCATTTGCACATCCATAAGTATTAGGGTAAAGTCATACTCCTTCAAAAGGATCTTCAAAGCAGCCCTACCGGAATTCGCCTTTCTTATAATATAACCGTCCCGCTCCAGAATGGTCTCTATAGAGAAAAGATTGTCAGCTCTATCGTCGACCACAAGGAGCTTTATCTCAGGACGCTTTATCGTTATGTCTTCTTCAATATCTAAATAATCCATCTCGTAAGCCTATTTGTATAACCAAACCCTCATTAACGATAGTAACTGATCTATTTTCACCGGCTTGGTTATGTAATCCGAAGCTCCGGCCTCCAAACATTTCTCCCTGTCCCCTTTCATAGCCTTCGCTGTTACGGCTATTATAGGCAGGCTACTGTTCTTATGCTCCCTTCTTATCTTCTGTGTTGTCTCGTAGCCATCCATTTCCGGCATCATGATATCCATGAGCACAATATCAACATTGCTATTTTCACTCAATATATTAATAGCCTCCTGTCCGCTCTCGGCCGTAATGGTATTTATACTATACTTTTCGAAAGCGGTTGTTAGAGCGAAGAGGTTACGTACATCGTCATCCACAACGAGTATATTCTTACCTACCAGCACATCCTCTTTCAGCCTCAGGTTCTCGATGAGCTTAGCCTTTTCCGGCAGAAGATCTTTGTGATTGATGTGCAGATGCATTACGGCCTCTTCCAACAGAAGGTCCAGGGAATTAACACTCTTCAGCAATACCCGGTTGGCGTATTGTTTCAGCTGAGTTTTCTCCTTATTGCTGAAGTCTTTAGCAGAGTATATTATCACCGGCATCATAGCCATCTTCTTCACGGCATTAACTTGTGTCACAAAATCCAGGCCTTGAATATCGGGGAGCATGTAATCAACAATTACGCAATCGTAAATATCCTCATTCAGCTTTTCCAAGGCTTCCTTTCCTGTTGAGGCTATAGTAATATCGATGAGCTCGCCATTGTCGAGTATCTTGGCAATTTGTGAAGAGTCGATCTCATTATCTTCTGCTATCAGGAGCTTCTTCGTAGTACGCTCGTTATATTCGGTTATATCTTTAAATAGTACTGCAAGTACTTCTGTATTGAGCGGCTTCAGGTGGAAGCTACGGGCACCACGACGCATAGCCAGCTGCCTGTTTTCTTCGCCCGATATAAGGTGAACAGGAATATGCCTGAAGTTCATGTCATTCTTGAAAATGTCAAGAATCTTCCAACCGCTGGCATCAGGTAACTTCACATCCAGTGTTACGGCTGAAGGATGATACTTATTCGCCAGGTCAAAGACATCGCTTATGCTGGTGGCTACAACCACTTTCAAGCTCAATTCGTGCGCCTTATCGATCATGATCTTGGCAAAACGAAGATCATCCTCTATCACCAATACCACTTTGTCGCTTAAGGAGATATTGTTGCGGTCGTCGCCTGTTTCGTTGATGATTTCGTTGATACCTTCCATATCCCTGTCAGGGACCTTGATAGAAGACACTGTTTGAATGGCGATCTTTTCATCGTTCTGATCGAGCTCGTACTGGCTAAGAACAAGACTGCTTTGCTTGTCCTTTTTCACCACATTAGGATTGTAGTCGATTGGCAGGAATAGAGTGAACTTAGATCCTGAGCCTACTTCACTGTCCAGCTCAATTGAACCACCCAGGAGATCAGCAAGACCACGGCTAATAGACAGACCCAGACCCGTACCACCATATTTACGACTGGTGGAGCCTTCTGCCTGTTGGAACGCTTCGAAAATGATATTCTGCTTATCCTTTGAAATACCAATACCTGTATCTTGGATCTCGAAGGCTACAACACGCCTTGCATCATCCAGGCTTTGATTACCCATCTTCCAGTTCCTATTGGCCTCATAAATATGCAGCTTCACTTCACCTTTTTCAGTAAACTTAAACGCATTCGATAACAGGTTCTTCAGTATCTGGTTCAGGCGCTGAATATCTGTTTCTATAATATCCGGAAGGGCCCTGTCGATATCGATGGTAAACCTGAGGTTCTTGCTTTCAGATACGTGCTTGAAGGTCGTTTCAACAAAGGAAGTGATCTCATTGAAGCGAACATTGATGAAATCAGCAGAGATATAACCAGATTCTATCTTAGAAAGATCAAGTATGTCATTGATCAGCTGGATAAGATCATCACCGCAGCTGTGGATGGTTCGGGCATACCTTACCTGCTTCTCTGTAAGATTACCTTCGTGGTTCTCAAATAGCTGCTGAGCAAGTATTAACAACGAGTTAAGCGGTGTGCGCAACTCGTGCGACATATTTGCAAGGAACTCTGACTTATACTTAGAAGTAAGTGTAAGCTGCTCGGCTTTTTCTTCCAGCGACTTACGCGCATCCTCCACCTCCTTATTCTTGGCTTCCACCTCTTCTTTTTGCTTAACAAGCAGGTGAGCCTTATCCTGGAGTTCTTCGTTCGTCCTTCTAAGCTCTTCAGCCAGTGATTGTGATTGTTCAAGCAGGTGCTCTGTCCTTGAGTTCGTTTCAATCGTATTCAGTACGATACCGATACTTTCAGTCAACTGTCCAAGAAAGTCAAGGTGCGTTTCATTGAAGGTTTCAAAAGATGCGAGTTCAATAACTGCCTTGATCTCTGTTTCGAACAATACCGGTAGTACGATCAGGTTAAGCGGAGTAGCTTGTCCCAGGCCGGAACTGATCTTCAGATAATTCTTCGGAACATTATTGAGCAGGATTCTTTCTTTTTCAACGGCGCACTGTCCTACGAGTCCTTCTCCGAGTGAAAATTCCTTCTTAATATTCTTTTCGTCCCTGTCAGCATATGCTGCAAAGAGCTTCAGCTTGCTGCTTTCGAAATTATCGTCTGGTTCCAGGATGTAGAACATACCATGCTGGGCGTTCACCACCTGGGCAAGCTCTGAAAGGATACGGCGTGTCACCGTGTTCAGATCTTTCTGGCCTTGCAGCATTTGTGTAAATTTCGCAAGGTTTGACTTCAGCCAATCCTGGTCTTGGTTGATGAGTGTTGTTTCCTTCAGGTTGGCAATCATCTGGTTGATTGTATCTTTCAGCTCTTCCACCTCACCTTTCGCATCCACGCGTATCATACGGGTAAGATCACCTTTCGTTACCGCAGAGGCAACTTCTGATATGGCACGCACCTGCGTCGTGAGGTTTTCAGCGAGCTGATTCACGTTTTCTGTCAGGTTCTTCCAGATACCCGATGCACCCGGAACGTTTGCCTGGCCACCAAGTCGTCCTTCAACCCCCACCTCACGGGCTACAGTTGTTACCTGGTCGGCAAATACCGCCAGGGTATCAATCATTTCATTAATAGTATCTGTAAGCTGTGCCACCTCACCACGAGAGCTGATGGACAGTTTTTGTTTCAAATTACCGATGGCCACCGAGGTTACCACCTTCGCGATACCACGTACCTGGTTTGTCAGGTTGGAGGCCATCATATTTACTGAGTCGGTAAGATCCTTCCATGTACCGGCAACACCTTTCACCTCTGCCTGTCCGCCCAGCTTGCCTTCAGTACCCACTTCACGCGCCACGCGCGTTACCTCAAAGGCAAAAGAGTTGAGCTGATCCACCATCGTATTGATCGTGTTTTTCAGATCAAGGATTTCACCTTTTACGTCGATGGTTACCTTTTTACTAAGGTCACCTGATGCCACCGCTTTCGTTACCTCGGCGATGTTACGCACCTGAGAGGTAAGGTTACCCGTCATGTGGTTCACCGAGTCGGTAAGATCCTTCCACGTACCGGCAACACCCGGCACAAAGGCCTGTCCACCCAGCTTACCGTCCGTACCCACCTCACGCGCCACACGCGTTACCTCCGATGCGAATGCACGAAGCTGATCCACCATGGTGTTCAGCGTTTCTTTTAATTGTAATATCTCACCGCGTACATCCACCGTGATCTTACGCGACATGTCACCATTCGCCACGGCTATAGCCACATCAGCAATATTACGCACCTGGTCAGTAAGGTTACCGGCCATTTGGTTCACGGAGTCCGTAAGATCCTTCCAGGTACCACCTACTCCCGGTACGTGAGCCTGGCCACCAAGCTTACCTTCCGTACCCACCTCACGAGCCACACGCGTCACCTCCGATGCAAAGGCACGAAGTTGTTCCACCATCGTGTTGATCGTATTCTTCAGCTCGAGAATTTCCCCTTTTACGTCCACTTCGATCTTGCGCGAAAGGTCACCATTCGCCACCGCTGTTGTTACTTCAGCGATGTTACGCACCTGCGATGTAAGGTTGGATGCCATTTTATTTACAGAGTCAGTAAGATCTTTCCATGTACCACCAACACCCGGCACGTCGGCCTGTCCACCCAGCTTACCTTCAGAACCCACCTCACGGGCCACGCGTGTCACT